>NZ_BAAJYR010000188.1:0-6888 GCF_057546605.1 Acidovorax sp. KPB24-03
CAGCGTGGTGCGGCCCGAGGTGGCGCCGATGAGAAAGCCGCGCGCCCGCTGGTCGGCCGCGGCCCAGATCAGGTCGCCCACGCGCTGAAAGCCGAACATGCTGTAGAAAATGTAGAACGGCAGCATCGACAGCCCGTGCGTCGAATAGCTGGTGGCCGCCGCCGTCCACGAGGCCAGCGCGCCGGCCTCGGTGATGCCTTCTTCCAAAATCTGGCCGGATTTTTCTTCCCGGTACACCAGCATCGAGGCGTTGTCCTCGGGCTGGTAGAGCTGCCCGAACGGCGCATAGATGCCGACCTGGCGGAACAGCCCCGCCATGCCGAAGGTGCGTGCCTCGTCGGCCACGATCGGCACCACGCGCGGCCCCAGCGCCTCGTCTTTCAGCAGGTTGCCCATCAGGCGCACGAAGGCCATGGTGGTGCTCATGGCCTTGCCGTCGGCCTCCAGCGCAAAGCCCCCGGTGGCCGGCAGCGGTGGCACGGCCACTTCGGGCGCCCGAGCGCGGCGTGCGGGCAGGTAGCCGCCCAGCGCCTGGCGGCGGTCGTGCAGGTAGCGCATCTCGGCGCTGTCGTCGGCGGGCTTGCAGAAAGCGGCGGTGCGGGCCTCTTCGTCGGTCAGCGGCAGGTGGAAGCGGTCGCGGTAGGCCAGCAGTTCGTCGGCGCCCAGCTTCTTGTGCTGGTGCGAGGTCATGCGGCCCTGGCCCACGCTGCCCATGCCGTAGCCCTTCATCGTCTTGGCCAGCACCACGGTGGGCTGGCCGGTGTGGCCGGCCGCGCGCGCGAAGGCGGCATGCACCTTGGCCGGGTCGTGCCCGCCGCGGCGCAGGCGGTCGATGTCGTCGTCCGACAGGTGGGCCACCAGGGCCTGCAGTTCGGGGCTCTTGCCGAAAAAGTGGCGGCGGTTGAAGGCGCCGTCGTTCGCGCTCAGGGTCTGGAACTCGCCGTCCACCGTCTGCGCGAAGGCCCGGGCCAGTGCGTGGCCATGGTCGCGCGCCAGCAGCGCGTCCCATTCGGAACCCCACAGGCATTTCACGACGTTCCAGCCGGCGCCGGTGAACAGCGATTCCAGCTCGTCCACGATGCGGCCGTTGCCGCGCACCGGGCCGTCCAGGCGCTGCAGGTTGCAGTTGATGACGAAGATGCAGTTGTCCAGCCCCTCGCGCGCGGCAAGGGTGAGCGCGGCAATGGATTCGGGCTCGTCCATCTCGCCGTCGCCGAAGAAGCCCCAGACCTTGCGGCCCGCCGTGTCGCACAGGCCCCGGTCGGCCAGGTAGCGCATGAAGCGCGCCTGGTAGATCGCCTTGATCGGGCCGATGCCCATCGAGCCGGTGGGAAACTGCCAGAAATCCGGCATCAGGTAGGGATGGGGGTAGGAGGTCAGGCCCTGGATGCCCTTGGCCTCGGCGGCCAGTTCCTGACGGTAGTGGCGCAGGGAGTCTTCGCTCAGCCGGCCTTCCAGGTAGGCGCGCGCATAGACGCCGGGCGCGGAGTGCGGCTGAAAATACACCAGGTCGCCGCCGTGCTGCTCGGTGCGCGCATGGAAGAAATGGTGGAAGCCCACCTCGAACAGGTCCGCCGCCGAGGCGTAGCTGGCGATGTGGCCGCCCAGCTCGCCCTGCGCGGCATTGGCCCGCACCACCATGGCCAGCGCATTCCACCGCACGATGGCCGACAGCCGCTGCTCGATCTGCGGGTCGCCCGGGTAGGGCGGCTGTTCCTCCACCCGCACGGTGTTGAGGTACGAGGTGATCCCGGCCGGGCTCCATTGCAGCCCGCGCTGGCGCGCATGGGCCAGCAACGCGTCGAGCAGCGCCGCGGCACGCTCGCGCCCCTGGCGGGGCTCCCAGGCGGCCAGCAGGCCGTCGAGCGCATCGCACCATTCCTGGACTTCCCCGGGGTCGAGCGTATCGGGCAAGGGGGTGGCGCCGGGCCAGCCGAGTCGTGTCATGGTGCTGCGTTCTCCTGGGGGGATCAACCGTTGCGGAAAAGGAAACTGTAGGCGTTCAGGGCGGGCACGCCGCCCAGGTGGGCATACAGCACCTTGGAGCCTGCCGGAAATTCGCCGTTGCGCACCATCTCGATCATGCCGTGCATCGACTTGCCTTCATAGACCGGGTCGGTCAGCATGGCCTCCTGGCGCGCGCACAGGCGGATCGCCTCCAGAGTGCCCTCGCTGGGCAGGCCGTATTCGGGGCCGCCGTAACGCGTGTCCAGCACGATGTCGGCTTCGGTGATGTCACGGCCCAGTTCCACCAGTTGGGCGGTGTTCTGCGCGATGCGCAGGATCTGCGCGCGGGTCTGCTCCGGCTTGGCCGAGGCATCGATGCCGATCACCTTGTCGGCCCGGCCATCGGCCGCGAAGCCCACCACCATGCCGGCCTGCGTGCTGCCCGTGACCGAGCACACGACGATGTAGTCGAACTGAAAACCCAGTTCCTTTTCCTGCTGGCGCACTTCTTCGGCGAAGCCGACGAAGCCCAGCCCGCCCTTGGGGTGCTCGGAGCAGCCCGCGGGAATGGGAAACGGCTTGCCGCCGGCCTGTCGCACATCCTCCATGGCCTGCTCCCAGCTCGGGCGGATGCCGATGTCGAAGCCCGCGGCGTCCAGACGCACGTCGGCGCCCATGATGCGGCTCATCTCGATGTTGCCCACGCGGTCGTACACCGCGTCGGAGTAGTTCACCCAGTTCTCCTGCACCAGTACGCACTTCATGCCCAGGTGTGCGGCCACGGCGGCCACCTGGCGCGTCTGGTTGGACTGGATGCCGCCGATGGAGACCAGCGTGTCGTAGCCGCCTTCGATCGCCTCGGGAATGAGGTATTCGAGCTTGCGCGTCTTGTTACCGCCGAAGGCCAGGCCCGAGTTGCAGTCCTCGCGCTTGGCGTACAGATCGACCTTGCCGCCCAGGTGGGCGGACAGGCGCGGCAGCGGCTGGATGGGCGTGGGGCCGAAGGTCAGCGAATGGCGGGGGAATTTCTGCAAGTTCATGGGAAGCATCCTGGCAAAGGGAAGGGCATGGGGGCGGGGCTCCGGCGCCGCGGTGGATGGCTGCTGCCGCGCAGTGGCAGGGGCAATCGACAAGGGCAATCCGTTGTCTGGAATGGTAGGAAAATGCGGGCGCAACAGGGTTGCAAAAATGGATTGAAAATCGGCCTGAAAAAGGCCGTGAAACCTTTTTACTTCGACTTCATTGCAGGAAATCATTCATGTGCGCAACAAAATTAAGAAAGCCTGCGGTGCCGGTATCCGCCGCCGATCTCACCGGCGAACTGGACCGCACCGACAAGGCCATCCTGCGGGCCCTGCAGCGCGATGCATCGGTCTCCAACGTGGCGCTGGCGGCCAAGGTCCACCTGAGCGCGCCTGCCTGCCTGCGGCGCGTGGAGCGCCTCAAGCGCCTGGGGCTGATCGACGGGGTGGTGGCGCTGCTCAACCCGCGCGCCGTGGGCGCGGGCATGCTGGTGATGATCGGCGTGGTGCTGGACCGCTCTACGCCCGAGTCGTTCGCCGAGTTCGAGAAGGCCGCCGCCAGGATCTCGGGCTGCATGGAATGCCACGTGGTGACGGGCGAGTTCGACTATTTTCTACTGGTGCGCACCAGGGACAGCGAGAGCTTCAACCGCCTGCATGCGGAGCAGCTGCTTTACTTGCCAGGCGTGCGGCAGGTGCGCTCGTTCATGGTGATCCGCAACGTGCTCTCGACGACCGAACTGCCCATGGCGATCTGACGCGGGGCCGGAAGGCCGGCGGCGCGCGGCAAGGCGGGAAGATCGGCCCGGGTGGCTTCGCTGCGAGCGGCTCGGCTCATCCACCACGCAGCCGCCATTGGAATGCCTGGGGCGTGACCACCGCCGGGGCGGAGGTCACGGGAGGCTGCCTCAGGGGGTCAGGGCGCCTTCACGACATGCGGAAAGGTCAGCCCATAGTTGGCCGCCACGCCGGGCGTGGCGCTGGGGTTGCTCAGCTTGGTGAACGCAGTGCCGATGAGGGGAATGCCTCTCGCGTCGGGCATCCGGAAGATGGCCCAGCCGTTGGAAAACGTTCCTTGCAGCGTCTTGCGGGCCACGGACGAAGAAACGGCCGACCGGGTGTCCGAGAACGAAAGCACGGACAGTGCGCCGCAGCTTTCGGGTTGCGATGCCGCGTCTGAAATCACGCTTTCCGGGGTGAGGCTGCCATCGCGCGAGCCCATGCGGAAGCTCCAGCTGCCGCCCCGGCTGCAGACACCGTCGCGGACCTGGGTGTTGAGCGAATGGAAGTACTGCTCGCCGCCGCCGCTGGGCGGCACGAGGGAATAGACGCGCTGGTTCGACGGGTCCGACTGGCTGTAGTCCTTGGCCACGCTGTACCGCTTGGTGGGGGTCGCCACGACCCAGTCGGTGCGGGCGGAGATGGAGTCGTCGAGAACGTACTGGTTCTTGAACTCGCGCACGGCCAGCAGCCGGGAGAGATCGCCGGCAGTGGCCCGGGCGCTGTCTGCTGTGGCAGGCAGGTAGACCGGCGTGGAGAGGTCGGGCAGGTCGTTGTAGCGGGCCAGCACGACCGCCGCCGTCGTCGGGAAGGCGGTGTTGCCCTGCGCGTCCTTGTTGCGCGTGGCAAGGCCTGCGGACACCAGCAGGGGGTCGGCGGTGTAGCGCTCCGGCTGCGAGACTGCCGTGTCCGTGGGAGGGAACAGCATGTAGTTGCCGCGCGCCGGCAGGCCCGTGTTGTTGATGGCCTGGATGGCCGTGGCCGCGCCGGAGAACGTGGTGGAGCCGGGCACGTCGATGACGTACCAGGTGGCGCTGAGCTGGCCGCTGGGGGCGGCCAGGCCGCGGCTGGCGGCGACGGCTTCGCTGCTCGTGTCCTGCATCAGCGCGGCATTGAGCACGGATTCGGAGCAGGGCGCGACCTCCTTCACCTGCTGAATGGCGACGGACAGCGCCGACTGGCTGGCGCCGTTGGGGCCATAGAGGGCCGCCTGCGGCACGTCGGCCATCACGATGGCCTCGATGGCGCCCTCGCGGGTGTTGGCCGCCATCACCTCGGGGGTCCACGCGGGGTCCAGCCGGCCCGTGGAGAACGGTTGCGCCACACCCTGCGCGAGGTGCGGCAGCGTGCAGCTGCGGTCGGTGGTGGTCAGTTGCGCCAGGCCGTCGGCACCGGCCGTCACCGCGCCGGTCCACACATCGCCGGGCGACAGCAGCACGTGCACGCTCAGCAGGCTGTCGCCGTTGTTGGCGCCGCGAAAGCGCACCTTCACCACCTTGCCGTTGTCGAGGTCGGTGTTCACCAGGTGCAGCACGCTCATCTGGCCGTTCTGCGCCGTGAAATAGGGCACCAGCAGCGCATGGCCTGCCTGGCCTTCGGCCACCTTGAAGCTGATGGCATCGGTCCCGCCCAACTGCGTGCTGGAAGGCGTGGCGCCAGTGCCGGCGATCACGCCTGCGTGTGCTGCGCCGGCCATGGCCAGCGTGCCGAGCAGGGCGCTGACCGCCCCGGAAATGGTTTTGACTTTCACGGTTTCTCCTGTGATTGGGATGGCAGGTGGGAACGTCTCCGCATCGCCCGTAGGCTGCGCAAAGGCAGCCTGTCACGCGATGGGGTCGGCACGGTGGTGGTGGGATGGGGCCAAAAGCCCGCCCTGGGCGGCCGCTGCATGCAGCAGGCCACCCGCAAATCGAAACCACCGCGCTGAGGATGGGAGCCATGCCGGGCGATGGTGCCCGGCGGCTCCGGCAAGGATCGTGAACCCGTTCCGAGCGCCGGGCCCATGGCGGCCTCAATCGGCCGCCGCCCTGCGTGCGCTCAGGGCGCTTTATACATGTGCGGCATGGTCAGGCCGTAATTGCCCGCGACGCCAGGTGTGGCATTGGGGTTGGTGAGCTTGAGCAGGGCGGCGCCGATGACTGGACGGCCATCCGACGCATTGGTGGCGATGCTGGCCCAGCCGGACACGAAGGCGTCCGAGCGGGGCTGCGCGGTGATCGAGGCCGAGACGCCGGAGCGGCCCGCCTCCTGGAAGCCCAACGTGGCCACCGTGCCGCAGGCCACCACGGGGCTGAGGGCGGGCTTGGTGCTGGTCTGGCGGTCGAAATAGGTCAGGTTCCACTGGCTGCACACGCTCTCGGGGCTGGTCTTGACCTGGGTGTCGTCGCCCGAGAAATACTGGCTGCCGAGGTCCGAGGGCGGCACCACCGAATACACGCGGGCGACCGCTGGGGGCTGGCCATAGTCGTAGGCCACGCTGTAGCGCTTGGTGGGCATGGACAGCACCCAGTCCGTTCGGGCGGAAATGGAGGGGTCGGTGGCGTACTGGTTCATCACTTCGGTGGCCGCCAGTTGCGCCGACAGGTCCCCCGCCGTCCTGCGCGCGTTGCGTTCGCCGGCCGGCAGGTAGTAGGGTGTGGACAGGTCGGGCAGGTCGTAGTAGCGCGCCTGGATGACGGCCGCATTGGTGGGCTCGCTGGTTTCTCCGTCGATGTTCTTCACGCGGGTGGCGAAGCCGGCCGAGACCAGCAGTGGGTCGGCGGTGTAGCGCTCAGGCGCGGTGACGGTCTGCGCGGTGGGCGGAAACAGCACGTAGTTGCCCCGTGCATTGCGGCCCGCGTTGTTGACGGCGCGGATCGCGGTGGCGGCCCCCGAGAAGGTGGTGGAGTTGGGCACGTCGATGATGTACCAGGTGCCCGCCACGCCGCCCGTGGGCGTGGCCAGGCCCCGGGAAGCGGCCGTGGCCTCGGTGCTGGTGTCCTCCAGCAGCGCCGCGTTCAGCGCCGCATCGGTGCAGGGGGCCGTGCCGTTCACCGGGCGGATGGCCGTGAAGAGGGCGGAGCGCTCCTGCTGGCCCGCGCCATACACGGCGGTGGCGGGAATGTCGGCCGCCACGATCGCCTCGATGGCGCCCTCGCGG
>NZ_BAAJYR010000189.1:0-6877 GCF_057546605.1 Acidovorax sp. KPB24-03
ACCTTCGCGCAGATGAACGACGGGAAGGCCTTCGTGGGCAACGTGGGGGTGGGCGCGGGCGCGACACCATCTACGCCGGCGCGGGCGACGACGTGGTCAATGCGGGTGCGGGCAACGACATCGTGTTCGGCGGCGCGGGTTCGGACATGGTCGCCGGCTACGACGGCGACGACTTCATCGAGGGCGGGGACGGCAACGACTGGCTGGAAGGGGACTACACCGTGCAGGCCATGGACGGCGAGCAGGCGGTGCAGACGCTGACCTACCACGGCGCCAGCATGGTCATGCGCAACACGCTGGATGCCGCGCGCCATGGCAGCGACGTGCTTGACGGCGGCGCGGGCGACGACACCCTGATGGGCGGCGGCAAGAACGACCTGCTCTATGGCCGGGCGGGTGACGACCGGATCTATGGCGACCACCTGCGCATGAACGGCCCGCAAACCGGGGACGACCTGCTCGATGGCGGTGACGGCGACGATGACCTGTTCGGCGGCGGCGGCAACGACGTGCTGCTGGGCGGCGCAGGCAAGGACATCCTGGAGGGCGACGACCGCACGGGCGAGATCGATGCGCAGTGGCACGGCGCCGACCTGCTGGACGGCGGCGCAGGCGAAGATGCTCTCTACGGCGGCGGTGGCGACGACACCTTGCGCGGGGGCGACGGCGACGACTGGCTGGCCGGCGAGGACGAACGCACCGAGAAAGCGGTATCCACCCTCACCGGCAACGACGTACTGGATGGCGGGGCCGGCAACGACGCGCTGATGGGCGGCAACGGCAACGACGCACTTATGGGTGGCGAGGGCAACGACCGTTTGAGCGGCGGTGCGGGCAACGATACCTTGCAGGGCGGGGCCGGCAGCGACTGGATGGACGGGGGGCTGGGCGATGACACCTACGTGCTGGAGGCGGACGACGTGCCGGTGAACTCGACCAGCACCGCCGAGCTGTTGCGCGACGCGGGCGGCAACGACACCGTCGTCGTCTCGGGCCGGCTGCAGGCCGCGCGCACGAACAGGGCGGCCAATCTGGCGCTGAGCGTGGGGGACCCTGCCGAGCAGCGCGCACTCATTCTGGAGGACGGGTTCACGGGTGCATTCGAGACCCTGGTGGTCGATGGGGTGCAAACGCGCGTGTCCGAGTGGATCCGTGCCAACGTGACGGAGGACAAGACACTGGCGGCGGGCGCAGGAGGCGAGGCGTTCGGGGGCGCCGGCGCCGACTTCATGGTCGTGGCGGCCGGCGGCGCAACGCTGGAAGGGGCCGGAGGCAACGATACCTTTGACCTGTCGCCGGCCAATGAGACGGGTGGCGCGCGGCTGCGGTTCCGGCTGGGCGACGGGCAGGACGTGGCCATTGGCTCAGTGAGTGGCGCCACCCTGGCGGGCCTGCCCAGCGGTGGCACCCGCCAGGCCAACGTGTTCGAGTTCGGCGAGGGCATCACGGCGGCTGGGGTGTCGCTGGTGCGCCAGTACGTGGGGAGCGACATGGCGCTGTTCCTGCGTTACGGTGCGGAGCCGGGCGGTGCGGGCGGCGACTCGATCCGCCTGGATGGCCTGACGGGCGAGGACGGACGGACCTTCGACCGCCTGGAGTTCGCCGATGGCTCGGCCGTGACCTGGGACGAAGCGGTGGCCCAGGGCATCGTGCTGGACATGCGCGCACGCACCGATTCGGGCGCCTGGTATGGCGAGGGCACCGCCTACCGTGACCTCATCACGGGGCGCGACGGCAGCGACCGGATCTACGCAGGATTCGGCAACGACGTGGTGAATGCCGGCAGCGGCGACGACCAGGTGTGGGGCGGCGCGGGCAACGACGTGATCGATGCAGGCGCCGGCAACGACAAGGTGTACGGCGAAGCTGGCAGCGACGTTTTCCTGTTCGGGCGCGGCGATGGCAAGGACGAGTTCTCTGCCGGGCCTGCCGAGGCCGGCGCGGTCGATGTGCTGAGCTTCAAGGAGGGCTTGGCGCTGTCCGACCTGGTGGTCTCACGGGTGGACGACGATTTGCTGGTGCGCGTCGTCGGAACGGACGACCGCGTGACCGTGCGCTCGGCCTATGCCGATCAACCGCTGGCGCGTGTGGAGTTCGCAGGCGGTGCGGCCTTCGCGCTGGCCGATCTGCCGCTCACGCCGGGCAACGCCCAGGCCAGCGCGGGCGCCGACACGATCCACCTGCTGCCGGGCGGCGATAACGTGAATGCGCAGGGCGGTCAGGACGTGGTGCGCGGCGGGCGTGGCAACGACACGATCGACGGTGGAGCCGGCGACGACCAGCTCTATGGCAATGCCGGCGACGACGTGCTGTCCGACAGCGTGGGCTACAACACCTTCGATGGTGGCGATGGCAATGACCGCATCACCGGCACGGGCAGTGCGGTCTATGCCGGGGACGGCGATGACACGGTGGAGGTGCCCGGCGCCCAGGTCACTCTGGGTGCGGGCAACGACACCCTGGTCGTGCGCCGTTCGGTGGCTGCTACGGGGCAGACGTTGCTGCTGGACGGCCGCACTGCCGCAGGCACGGCGCGCACCGTGCGCTTTGCCACCGGCATCGCGCCCCAGGACGTGACCCTGGCTGCCGTGCCCGGCAGCAACGGACGCAAGGATCTGCTTTTGCAATGGCCCGGCACGGGAGCCGGTGGCGTGCAGCAGCTACGCATCGATGGCTTCATGGGCTTCGAGGCCGACCGCCAGGGGCTGCGCTTCACCTTCGAGGATGCGCCCGCCACGGTGTGGAGCTACCAGGATGCCTACCGCCGAGCCAACGTGGGCACGGCCGGCGACGATGCGCTGCAGGGCGGTGCCGGTGACGACGAACTCGACGGCCTGGCCGGCAACGATGTCATCGAGGGGCTTGCCGGCAACGACGTGCTGCGCGGCTCGCAAGGCGCGGACACGCTGCGCGGGGGCGAGGGCAACGACACGCTGATCGCAGGCGAAGGCAGTGCGATCGCGGCCGACCTGCTTTATGGCGAAGCCGGAGACGACGTGCTGGTGGCCTCCACCAGCGGCACCTCGCGCCTGTCGGGCGGCGAGGGGGCGGACACCTTCCGCTTCGGCCCGGGCGGGCGGCATGTGATCGTGCAGGACGACGCCGTGTCGCAGGACGTGCTGGAGTTCGACGCTTCGATCGCGCCGAAGGACGTGACCGTCACGCACGTGAACGGCGCGGCCATGCTGGTCGCCCGGGACCCGGTGTCCGGCGCGCTCCGCGTCTCGGTGGAGCTGCAGGGCCTGCTGCGCAACGCGCAGCCGGGCGGCGTGGCCGAGGTGCGCTTCGCGGGCAGTCCCGCCACCGTGTGGACGCTGGAGAACCTGCGCGAGCGCGCGCTCCAGGGCACCGCGGGTGCGGACACGGTGATCGGCTTCGACTGGCGCGACGACCGCCTCGCCGGTGGCGCGGGCGACGACACCCTGCGGGGCCAGGGCGGCAACGACGTGCTGTCGGGCGATGCGGGCAACGACGTGCTCGAAGGCGGCCTGGGCGACGACGTGTACCTGGTCGGCAAGGGCGAGGGGCGCGACGTGATCACCGAGACCGGTGGCACGGACACGCTGCGCTTCGGGGCGGGCATCGCCGCGGCGGACGTGAAGCTGGTGCGCACCTCCAGCCCTCCCACCGACCTGACCGGCCGCACGACGGCGTTCGCTGCGGCGGACTCGCTGGTGGCCGTGCTGCCCGGGGGCGGGCAGGTGTGGATTCCGGGGTTCTTCAGTGCGGGGGGCGGGATCGAAGGGATCGAGTTCGCCGATGGCGCGCGCTGGAGCCTGCAGGACATCCAGAGCCGCACGGTGGACGCTCGCGGCACGGCCAATGCGATGCAGGGCACGTCAGGCGACGACACCTTCACCGTGGACCATGTGGCCGACACCATCGCCGAAGGCGCGGGCCAGGGCACCGATACGGTCAGCAGTGCCGTGTCGTATGTGCTGCCCGGCGAGGTGGAGAACCTCACGCTCACGGGGTCACTGGACATTGCGGGTGTCGGCAATGCCGCCGCCAACGTCATCACCGGCAACGCGGGCAACAACGTACTCAACGGCATGGGCGGAACGGACCGCCTGGTGGGCGGTGCGGGCGACGACATCTACGTGGATGCGGCCGGCAGTGCCAGCGAAAACATGGACGTCATCGTGGAACGTGCCGGGGAGGGCAACGACACTCTGCTGCTCGATGCCAAGAACCGGATGCTGGACGAGAACGTCGAGAACCTCGTGCTGATGGACTGGAGCAATACCTTCCGAATGATCCCCTTGGAGTCCTATTACGGATTCCAGCCTTCCTACCAGCTCTACGATGGACGAGCGGACGAATCCCGGCTCCAGCTCAGCGGAAACACCGGCGACAACACGATCGACGCGACGAACCAGGGTCGCATCAGTGCCACGTTGATGCGCAACCGTTCTGAAGTGCTCGGCGGCATCGTCCTGGATGGGGGCCTGGGCAACGACACGCTGATCGGCGGCGCCGAGGACGACTACTACGTCCTCGACAGCCTGGGCGACAAAGTGGTGGAGACGGGCATCGCGGACAACGGGACCCAGTTGTCCCTCAACGACACGGTGGTCTCCTCCCGCATTTCCATCGACCTGCCGCTCCATGTGGAGAACATCGAACTGCTGGGCGACCAGGCGATCAACGCCACCGGCAACGACCAGGCCAACCAGATCCGCGCGTCCAGGAACACGGCGCGCAACGTGCTCACCGGCAAGGGCGGTGACGACACCTACTACGTGGGGATCGACGACGCGGTGGTCGAGCAGGCCGGCGGCGGCACGGACCGGGTCATCATCGACGTCATGGCGATTGGCGCCGCGGCCTACCATTCCAGCGGCAAGGTGTTCCGCCTGGACGACTACGCCAATGTGGAAAACCTCGCGGCCAACGGGCAACTGCGCGGCAACCAGCCTGCGCAGGGCGTGCACCTGGTGGGCAACGCCGGCAACAACACCGTGAGCGGCTCCTTCCAGGACGACATCCTGGAAGGCGGTGCGGGCGACGACGTGGTGGAAGACCAGTACGCAGCCATCCGCCCGAGTGCTTCGTTGTACTCCAGCGGCTGGGACAACGATGAGCTGCTGGGTGGCGCGGGCGATGACCGCCTGGTGAGCTATGCCGGGCGCGACGTGATGGACGGCGGCACGGGCAACGACACGCTCGTCGGAGGCGATGTCTTCCGTTTCGGGCGGGGCGATGGCCAGGACGTGATCACGGCATGGACGGGCCGCGCCAGCGCGGACCGGCAGCAGGCGCTGCGCTTCAAGGCCGGTGTCGTGGCCTCCGACGTCAGCGTGCGGCGGGTCGGCGATACCTTGGTCGTGGGCATTCGCGGCACCACCGACCAGGTCACCGTGCAGGGCTTCTACGGAGACCAGGAATTCAACGCGGTGCGGCGCATCGAGTTCGCCGACGGCACTGCCTGGGGTTTCGACGCGCTGATGCGCATGACCGACCCGAACACCGTGAACCACGCGCCGCTCCTGTCGGCAGCGCTGCCCGAGGCCAAGGCCGCCACGAACACGCCGTTCAGCTTCGCGTTGCCGGCGGGCGCGTTCAAGGACGAGGACGCGGGTGAGGTGCTGACGTACAGCGCCACGCTGGCGGATGGCAAGCCTTTGCCCGGGTGGCTCGTGTTCGATGCATCCAAACCCTCGTTCAGTGGCACCCCAGCCGCCGCCGACCAGGGCGCTTTGAACGTGCGCGTGACGGCCACCGATGCGATGGGCGCGCAGGCGAGTGGCAGTTTCGCGCTGAGCATCGCCGCGGGGAACCGGCCGCCCGTGGCGGGGGCTGCGATCGCGCAGCAGCGCGCCACGGAAGACGCCGAATGGCGGTTCACGGTGCCTGCCAGCACGTTCACCGATGCCGACGCGGGCGATGTCCTGACGTGGAGTGCCCAGCACTTCAACGGAGGGCCCCTGCCAGCCTGGCTTTCGTTCGACGCCGCCACCCGGACCTTCCACGGCACGCCGACGGGCAACGACGGCGGTACGTTGGCCGTGGCACTGGTGGTCACCGACCGTGCAGGTGCCTCGGCGCGCCTGGGCTTCGATGTGTGGGTGGAGACTGTGAACGACGCGCCAGTGGCAAAGACCCCGCTCACCGCCCAATCGTTCAAACAAGGCGCCGCATGGAGCTTTGCCTTGCCGGCCGATGCGTTTGTCGACGAGGACGAGGGCGACGTGCTGACCTATTCCGCCACCCTGTCATCCGGCGCTGCGCTGCCGGCGTGGCTGACGTTCGACGCTGCCAAGAAGACGCTGCGCTCCTCCAGCACCTCGGCGCCGGCGGGCAGCTACGAAATCACCATCACAGCGACGGACGAGGCGGGTGCCAAGGCCTCTCAGAAGTTTTCGTTGACCGTGCAGTCCAGCACGATTGCAGGCACCAGCGGCAACGACACCCTCACCGGCACCAGCGGCAACGACACCATCGACGGCGGCGCTGGCGCTGACACGATGACGGGCCTGGGCGGTGACGACACCTACGTGGTCGACAACGCCTCCGACAAGGTGGTGGAGGCTGCGAATGCGGGCACCGACACGGTGCTGTCCAGCGTCACCTACACCCTGGCGGCGAACGTGGAGAACCTGACCCTCACCGGTACGGCCGCCATCAACGGCACGGGCAATGCGCTTGCCAACGCGCTCGTGGGCAATGCCGGTGCGAACCGGCTGGACGGCGGCGCGGGTGCGGACGCGATGACCGGTGGCGCAGGCAACGACGTGTACGTGGTGGACAACGCGGGCGACACGGTGATCGAGGCCGCCAACGGCGGGACGGATGCCGTGGAGTCTTCCATCACCCACACCCTGGCGCGAACGTGGAGAACCTGACGCTGACCGGCACGGCCGCCATTAATAGGCAC
>NZ_BAAJYR010000190.1:0-6831 GCF_057546605.1 Acidovorax sp. KPB24-03
GGGGATTCGCCGTGGTGGCGTCCGAAGTGCGCAGCCTGGCCAACCGCTCGGCCGAGGCCGCCAAGGAGATCAAGGCGCTGATCGCCGAGTCCGTGCAGCAGGTGGCCTCGGGCGCCAGCCTGGCCGGGCACGCCGGCCGCACGATGGAGCGCGTGGTCTCCACCATCCAGCACACGGCGCAGACCATGGGCGAGATCCGCAGCCACACCCGGTCGCAGAACCAGGACATCGCGGCCATCCACGCCGCCATGTCGCGGCTGGACGAGATGACGCAGCAGAACGCGGCGCTGGTGGAGCAATCCGCCGCCGCGGCGGAAAGCCTGCGCGGGCAGGCGCACGACCTGTCGTCGGTGATCAGCCGCTTCGCGCTGCCGCATTCCTCGGCGGCCAGCGAATCGGCGGAACGCCTCTCCGCGCCCGTGCCGGCGCCTTTGCCCGCAACGGTCCCTGCAGTGCGGGCCCTGCGCCTGGGCCACGCCTGAGGTCCGCCAGGGCACGCCGCCGCCTTGCCAGGCGGCGCGCCCTGCGCCCATGAAGGGCGATCAGCCCACCGGCTGGATCGGCACGTACAGCTCGCCGCCCGTGCCGCGGAACTCCACCGCCTTTTCCTGCAGGCCCTTGGCGGCGAACTCGCGCACCTCCTGCGTGATCTTCATCGAGCAGAACTTGGGGCCGCACATCGAGCAGAAGTGGGCGACCTTGGCGCTGTCTTTCGGCAGCGTTTCGTCGTGGTATTCCTGGGCCGTCTCGGGGTCGAGGCCCAGGTTGAACTGGTCCTGCCAGCGGAAATCGAAACGCGCCTGGGAGAGCGCGTCGTCGCGCGCGCGGGCGCCGGGGTGGCCCTTGGCCACGTCGGCGGCGTGCGCGGCGATCTTGTAGGCGATGATGCCCTGCTTGACGTCGTCGCGGTCGGGCAGGCCCAGGTGCTCCTTGGGCGTCACGTAGCACAGCATGGCCGTGCCCATCCAGCCGATCATGGCCGCGCCGATGGCGCTGGCGATGTGGTCGTAGCCCGGGGCGATGTCGATGGTCAGCGGGCCCAGCGTGTAGAACGGCGCTTCGTGGCAGGTCTTGAGCTGCTCGGTCATGTTGGCCTGGATCATGTGCATGGGCACGTGGCCGGGGCCCTCGATCATGGTCTGCACATCGTGCTTCCAGGCGGTCTGGGTGAGTTCGCCCAGCGTGTGCAGTTCGGCGAACTGCGCCTCGTCGTTGGCATCGGACGCGCAGCCGGGCCGCAGGCCATCGCCCAGGCTGAACGACACGTCGTACGCCTTCATGATGTCGCAGATGTCCTCGAAGTGCTCGTACAGGAAGCTCTCCTTGTGGTGCGCCATGCACCACTTGGCCATGATGGAGCCGCCGCGCGAGACGATGCCGGTGCGGCGCTGGGCCGTGAGGTGGATGTAGGCCAGCCGCACGCCCGCGTGGATGGTGAAGTAGTCCACGCCCTGCTCGGCCTGCTCGATGAGCGTGTCGCGGAAGATGGCCCAGGTCAGGTCTTCGGCCACGCCGCCGACCTTCTCCAGCGCCTGGTAGATGGGCACCGTGCCGATCGGCACCGGCGAGTTGCGCACGATCCAGTCCCGCGTGGTGTGGATGGCCTTGCCGGTGGACAAATCCATCACGTTGTCGGCGCCCCAGCGGATGGCCCACACCAGCTTTTCCACTTCTTCCTCGATGCTGGAGGTGACGGCCGAGTTGCCGATGTTGGCGTTGATCTTGACCTTGAAGTTGCGCCCGATCGCCATCGGCTCCACCTCGGGGTGGTTGATGTTGGCGGGAATGATCGCGCGACCGCGGGCCACTTCATCGCGCACGAACTCGGGCGTGATGATCTTCGGGATGCTCGCGCCCATGGGGTTGCCCATCAGCCGCTGCTCGCGGCCCGCATCCTGCATGTACTGCGCCATCCATTCGCGGCGGCCGTTCTCGCGGATGGCCACGTATTCCATCTCGGGCGTGACGATGCCGCGGCGCGCGTAGTGCATCTGCGTCACGTTGGCGCCGCTCTTGGCGCGCAGCGGCTGGCGCTGCAGCGCGGCGGCCTCGGCCCGCAGCTGGGCCAGGCGGGCGGCGTCCTCGCTCTTTTGGCCATCGTCCAGCGCCACGGGCGGACGGCCCTCGTAGTGCTCCACGTCGCCGCGCGCCGTGATCCAGCCGCCGCGCACGCTGGCCAGGCCCTGGCGCACGTCGATCACGGCCTCGGGGTCGGTGTAGGGGCCGGAGGTGTCGTACACGCTGACCTGCTCGCCGTTGGTGAGCGCGATGTCGCGCACCGGCACACGCAGGTCCGCGTGCGTGTGGCCGGGCAGGTAGGCCTTGCGCGATGCGGGAAAGGGCGCGCGGGTGAGCGCGAGCAGTTCGGCGAATTTTTCGCGGGCGAGGGGTTCGGGTGCGTTCATGGGGCAGGTCTCCTGTTTCCGGGGGCGGTGGGGCTGCTCCGGAAATGGACCTGTGCCTGGAACGCAGGCGCAGGGCGCCTGGTGAAGCGGTGCGTGCCACGCGGGTGCGGGCACGGTCACGGGAGGTCGGCTCTTCTTCCGCCGGTATGAACCGGATCAAGTTCGTCGGGTTCGCAAGCCAGCCTGACATTCGTCAGGCCGCCCGCATCTCAGCGCATCAGCACACCCCGGAGCAGGCGCCAGTATAGGCCAGCGCCTTGGCCCACCGCCATCCCGCCCCTGCGCTGCGGTCAGGCGATGCGCCCCAGGATGAGCACGGCGAAGAACACGAAGCCGGCGATCACCGTCCACTTCAGGATGATGAGCCCCCAGCGCTTGTAGCGCGCCTGCCCCGTGCCCACGTAGAACGCGAACGACACCGCTGCCATGAGCAGCAGCAGGGTGGCGATCCAGCGAAAGATCAGCATGCCGCGCGGCCCCGGCGTCGCCCTACCACGCGGCCACCGGCTGCGCGAAGCCGGCGGGCGCCTGGCGCTCGTTGTCGAACGTGGCGATTTCCCAGGCGTCCTCCTGCGCGAGCAGTTCGCGCAGCAGCAGGTTGTTCATCGCGTGGCCCGAGCGGAACGCGCTGTAGGCCGCCAGCAGTGGCTTGCCGACGAGGTACAGGTCGCCGATGGCATCGAGGATCTTGTGCTTCACGAACTCATCGTCGTAGCGCAGGCCGTCGCTGTTGAGCACCTTGTAGTCGTCCATGACGATGGCGTTGTCCAGGCCACCGCCCAGCGCCAGGCCGCTGGCGCGCATCATCTCCACGTCCTTGGTGAAGCCGAACGTGCGCGCGCGCGCGATGTCGCGGGTGTAGTTGCCGGAGCCGAGGTCGAACTCCACGCTCTGTCCGGTGGAATCGACCGCCGGGTGGGCGAAGTCGATCTCGAAGCGCAGCTTGTAGCCGTGGTACGGGTCGAGCCGTGCCCACTTCGTGCTCGGGCCCGTGCCCTCGCGCACCTCGACCGGGCGCGTCACGCGGATGAAGCGCTTGGGCGCCTTCTGCAGCTCCACGCCGGCGCTCTGCAGCAGGAACACGAACGAGGCGGAGGAGCCGTCGAGGATGGGCACCTCTTCGGCCGTGATGTCGATGTACAGGTTGTCCAGCCCCAGGCCCGCGCAGGCCGACATCAGGTGCTCGACCGTGTGCACCTTCGCACCGCCCACGCCGATGGTGGAGGCCATGCGCGTGTCCACAACGGCCATGGCGGTGATGGGAATGTCCACCGGCTCGGGCAGGTCCACCCGGCGGAACACGATGCCCGTGTCGGGCTGGGCGGGGCGCAGCGTCAATTCGACCCGCTGGCCGCTGTGCAGGCCCACGCCGACGGCGCGGGTCAGGGTCTTGATCGTGCGTTGCTGGAGCATCGGTCGATTTTAGAGGGGGAGGCCCCATCATGGGGCATCGCTGCCGCTATGGGCGCAATAGGCCCACGCGCGCAAGAAAAAACCGCCAGCCCCTTGCGGAACATGGCGGTGTTGTGGACAAGAAAGGCCCGCAGGGCCTTGCCCGTCAGTCGGCCTGCTTGCGCAGGAACGCGGGGATTTCCAGGTCGTCCATGCCGCCCGAGGACAGCGCGTCCACGCGGGCGGCCGCCTGCGTGCGGTTGGTACGCCACACGCTGGGCACCGACATGTTGCCGTAGTCTGCCTGCGCGGTGCCGCCACCGACCAGGCCCGCGCCCAGCGTCGCGCCGGCCATGGGCATCTGGTAAGCCACGTTGTCCGTGCCGGTGCGCAGGCCGCCCTGTACCACCGAGATGGGCTGGCGGCGTGCGTTCTGGCGCGACAGGCCGGTGGCCACCACGGTCACGCGGATCTCTTCGCCCAGGCTGTCGTCGTAGGCGGCGCCGTAGATCACGTGCGCGTCCGGCGAGGCGTAGGCGTTGATGGTGCTCATGGCCAGGCGCGACTCGGACAGCTTCAGGCTGCCCTTGGCGGCGGTCACCAGCACCAGCACGCCCTTGGCGCCCGACAGGTCGATGCCTTCCAGCAGCGGGCAGGCCACGGCCTGCTCGGCGGCGATGCGGGCGCGGTCGGGGCCGGCGGCCGTGGCCGTACCCATCATGGCCTTGCCGGGCTCGCCCATCACGGTGCGCACGTCTTCGAAGTCGACGTTGACGTGGCCGTATTCGTTGATGATTTCAGCGATGCCGCCCACGGCGTTCTTGAGCACGTCGTTGGCATGCGCGAAGGCCTCGTCCTGGGTGATGTCGTCGCCCAGCACTTCCAGCAGCTTCTCGTTGAGCACGACGATCAGCGAATCGACGTTGGCTTCCAGCTCGGCCAGGCCGTTGTCGGCATTGGCCATGCGGCGGCCGCCTTCCCAGTCGAAGGGCTTGGTGACCACGCCCACGGTGAGGATGCCCATCTCCTTGGCCACGCGCGCGATCACGGGGGCCGCGCCGGTGCCCGTGCCGCCGCCCATGCCGGCGGTGATGAACAGCATGTGCGCGCCGGTGATGGCGCTGCGGATGTCTTCCACGGCCGCTTCGGCGGCATCGCGGCCCTTGTCGGGCTTGCTGCCCGCGCCCAGGCCGCTGCCGCCCAGCTGGATGGTGCGGTGCGCGGGGCTGCGCGTGAGGGCCTGCGCGTCGGTGTTGGCGCAGACGAACTCCACGCCCTGCACATTGCGCGCGATCATGTGGGCGACGGCATTGCCGCCGCCGCCGCCGACACCGATCACCTTGATCTGGGTGCCCTGATTGAATTCTTCGGCTTCGATCATTTCGATGGTCATGGTGGGTGCTCCTAGTCTTTCACGTGAATTGCATGGGGCCAAAACGGCTGGATGGTTGGAATCGGGTGGGGCGCGGTCCGCGGCACGAAAGGGGGGCCGGTGCCCCGCCATCGTTGCCAGAACAGCGCATCGGGGCCGGCGCGAGCGAGCCAGTGCTGAGGGGACAACATGTCAGAAGTTCCCCACGATGAAATCTTTGAAGCGGCCGAACGCGGTCTTCACCGAGCCGCTCTTTTGCGCCACCTTGAAGCCGCGCAGGCGCGCCAGGCGCGCCTCTTCCAGCAGGCCCATGACGGTGGCGGCGCGCGGCTGGGCGATCATGTCGGCCAGCGCGCTCGAATACTTGGGAATGCCCCGGCGCACGGGCTTCAGAAAGATGTCCTCGCCCAGCTCGACCATGCCAGGCATGATGGCGCTGCCGCCCGTGAGCACGATGCCCGAGGACAGCACCTCTTCATAGCCCGACTCGCGGATGACCTGCTGCACCAGCGAGAAGATCTCCTCCACGCGCGGCTCGATCACGCCGGCCAGCGCCTGCTTGCTGAGCATGCGCGGGCTGCGGTCGCCCAGGCCGGGCACCTCCACCTGCGCCTCGGGATCGGCCAGCAGCTGCTTGGCATAACCGCTTTCGACCTTGATGTCCTCGGCGTCCTTGGTGGGCGTGCGCAGAGCCATGGCGATGTCGCTGGTGATGAGGTCGCCCGCAATCGGGATCACGGCCGTGTGGCGGATCGCGCCGCCGGTGAAGATCGCCACGTCGGTCGTGCCCGCACCGATGTCCACCACCGCCACGCCCAGCTCGCGCTCGTCGTCGGTCAGCACGGCCTGGCTGGAGGCGAGCGGGTTCAGCATGAGCTGCTCCACCTCGAGACCGCAGCGGCGCACGCACTTGATGATGTTCTCGGCCGCGCTCTGCGCGCCGGTCACGATGTGGATCTTGGCCTCCAGGCGGATGCCGCTCATGCCGATGGGCTCCTTCACATCCTGCCCGTCGATCACGAATTCCTGCGGCTCCACCAGCAGCAGGCGCTGGTCGCTGGAGATATTGATGGCCTTGGCCGTCTCCACCACGCGCGCCACGTCGGCCTGGGTGACTTCCTTGTCCTTGACCGCCACCATGCCGCTCGAATTGAGCCCGCGGATGTGGCTGCCGGTGATGCCGGTGTACACGCGCTGGATCTTGCAGTCGGCCATCAGCTCGGCCTCTTTCAGCGCCTGCTGGATGCTCTGCACCGTGGCGTCGATGTTCACCACCACGCCGCGCTTGAGGCCATTGCTGGGTGCGACGCCCAGCCCGGCCAGCTTGAGTTCGCCATTGGGCAGCACCTCGGCCACCACCGCCATCACCTTGGCGGTGCCGATGTCCAGCCCCACGACCACGTCTTTGTATTCTCTTGCCATATTCTGTGTCCTGCCCTCAGTGGTTCTGCCCTGTTGTTCTGGCGGGGCGCGCGCGCTGCGGCGCAGTGCGCGCGGGTGCCCGGGCGGCCGCCTTGGGGGCGTCGCCATTGACCGTGGTCACCCCGCGCAGCCGCAGCGCATAGCCGTCGGCGTGGCGCAGGTCGGCCGATTCGAGTGCGTCCGCGCGCCGCCCGTACTGGCCCGCCACGCGCGCCAGCGTGCGCACGAAGCGCTGCGTGC
>NZ_BAAJYR010000191.1:0-6626 GCF_057546605.1 Acidovorax sp. KPB24-03
CCGTGCGCGCGTCGGAGCGGCCGAAGCCCAGGCGGTCGTACGCGATCACCCTGCGGCCTGTCGTGCGGCACAGCACCGCAGGAAACTCGCGCCACAGGTCCACGCAGCCCAGCGAGTCGTGGAAGAGGACGATGGGCGGCGGCGCGGATGCGTCGGGGCAGGGCGTGGGCCCGGCGGCCCAGCACCGCGCGAACAGGCGGCCGTGCGCGGTGGCGATCCAGTGGTCGGACGGGGCGGGGCCGGGTGGTGCGGAAAGGGGCGTGGAGGAGGGGGCTGCGCTCATGCCGGACCATTGTGTCGCGTCCATTCGAATCGGGTGATGCAGTGCCGTGCCATGCCGTATCGCCGACGCTGGAAGGTGCCGGCCTTTCATGCGGTGCGCACGGCGGTAGGCGTGCCCGGGGCGGGCGCGCGTGCCATGGCGATACGGGATACTCGCTGCCACCGTTTTGGCTTCGCCCAGCCCCTCCCTTCTTTTCCACTTCCCTGCAAGGACCGCCTCTTTGAAATCAGCCAGCGCAAGCACCTTCGACGAGGCGTACTACCAGCGCTTCTACTACGACAAGAAGACCAGCGTGGTGGACCCGCAGCACATGGAGCGCCTGGGCACTTTCGTGTGCAGCTACCTCAAGTACCTGCGGGTGCCGGTGCAGCGCGTGCTGGACGTGGGCTGCGGCATCGGGCTGTGGAAGGGCATCGTGGCGCAGCACTTTCCCGCGGCCAGCTACCAGGGCGTGGAGTTCAGCCCCTACCTGTGCGAGCGCTACGGGTGGCAGCAGGGCTCGGTGGTGGACTACCAGGCCAGCGAGCCGTTCGACCTGGTCATCTGCCAGGGCGTGCTGCCCTACCTGAGCCCGCCCGATCTGAAGGCCGCCCTGCGCAACCTGGGCCAGTTGAGCCGTGGCGCGCTGTATGTCGAGGCCGTGTCCCGCGAGGACTACGAGCGCGACATCATCGACGAAGACCTGACCGATGCGCGCATCTTCCGGCACTCCGCCACGCTGTACCGGCGCGGGCTGCGCGAGGGCGCGCTGGAGCTGGGCGGCGGCCTGTGGCTGAGCCGCCAGGCCGAGGTGCCGCTGTTCGAGCTGGAGCACGTGGGCGGTTGAGTGGGGCCCTCGTCATGGGCAGGGCCATGCGCGCCGTGCAGT
This sequence comes from Acidovorax sp. KPB24-03, assembly GCF_057546605.1. NCBI lineage: Bacteria > Pseudomonadati > Pseudomonadota > Betaproteobacteria > Burkholderiales > Comamonadaceae > Acidovorax > Acidovorax sp. KPB24-03. Next base: position 1,152 of record NZ_BAAJYR010000191.1, read on the forward strand.
GTCGGCCGATGGGCAGCAGGTGCGCCCCTAGAATCTCCCGCATGCATTCCGCCATCGCCCAACACCTGCCGCGCATCGCGGCCATCTGCCAGCGCTTCGGCGTGCGCCGGCTGGAGGTATTCGGCTCCGCAGCCCGTGCGCACGATTTCGATCCGGGCACCAGCGATGTGGATTTTCTGGTGGAGTTCGCCGACAACGCGCCCGTTGGGCTGCACTCGTTTTTCGGCACCAAAGCCGCGCTGGAGCAATTGCTCGGCCGTCCGGTGGACTTGATCGAGCCGGGCGCAGTGCGCAATCCCTACGTACTGGCCAGCATCAACCGCCATCGGGAGCCTGTGTATGTTGCCGCGTGATCCGCGCGCTTTTCTGTGGGATGTGCAGGCGGCGGCAAAGGCCATTCAGAATTTTCTACAGGGCATGGACGCCGAGGCTTACGCCGCCAATGAAATGGCGCAGGCGGCCGTGGAGCGCAAGTTCGAGATCATCGGCGAGGCGCTCGGCCAATTGGCCAGGGCAGACGCCGCACTGGCTGCGCGCATACCGGATCTGGCGCAGATCGTGGCGTTTCGCAACCAGCTGATCCATGGCTACGCCACCATCCGGGTGCACACGGTCTGGACCGTGGCCCAGGACTCGTTGCCAGCCCTCATCGCCACGGTGGCCACCTTGCTGGAAGAGCTGGCTTGACCGATCCCGTGGACCGCATGGCCGGCCACTCCCTCGTCCCCCATGCCGTCTCCCGCCTGCGCACCGAGCGCCTGGCGCGCAGTTCCAAGCCGTTCCTCGCCCGGGGCGGCCCGCGCGGCGAGCGCTGCCCCGGTTGCCGGCTGGTGCCCAGCCACTGCCTGTGCGCCGTGCGGCCCCAGGTCGCCACCCAGGCCGGCATGTGCCTGCTGATGGCCGACATCGAGCCGCTCAAGCCCAGCAACACGGGCTGGCTGATCGCCGACGTCGTGCCGGACACCTTCGCCTTCGGCTGGGCGCGCACGGTGGTGGACCCGGCCCTGCTGGCGCTGCTGCGCGACCCGCAGTGGCAGCCGTATGTGGTGTTTCCTGGCGAGTTCGCGGAGCCTTCGCGGGTGGCGACCCGGGTGGAGCCCACAGAGGTTCCAGCGCAGGGCATGCCGCCGCTGCAACCCCGGCGCCCGCTGTTCGTGCTGCTGGACGCCACCTGGACCGAGGCGCGCAAGATGTTCAGGAAGAGCCCCTACCTGAACCACCTGCCGGTGCTCAGCCTGCAGCCCGAGCAGCTGTCGCGCTACCGGCTGCGCCGCTCCCAGCGCGACGACCATTTCTGCACCTCCGAAGTAGCGGCGATCTGTCTTGAACTGGCGGGCGAGTCGCACGCAGCGCAGACACTGGAGGCCTATCTCGACGTGTTCACCCACCACTACCTGCAGGCCAAGCACCAATTGCCGGTGGAGATGGACGGCGAGGCGCACCGCCGGTTGCGGGCCTTGCGGGCGCGGGGACCGGGCGTTGCGGCGCAGGGGGCCGCGCGGCAAGACGGATGAGGGCGCGGCGGGCTTGGCCGCGCGCTCTGGCACTCTGAAAGCCAGACGGCCCTCTGCTTCATTTCCTTCACTTCACCGCTTGCAAACCTCGCAATAGTAGAAGTAAACGTCTTCCTCCCGGCCCTTGACCACCGGCGACAGATAGCCCACGCCGCTGTCGGCCGCGAATGAAAGGCGCACCTGCCGGCCGTCCTTGAATCGCACGTCCACGGGATCGCTGGTGCATTCCCCGAAGGATCCGTAATCGTTCATCACCGCCACCTGCGAGATGGGGATGGCCTGCCGCAGGAAGTTGCGCACATACCGCTCAGTGACGCGGGCCGGCGGCGGCTCGGCCGTGCATGGCTTGCCTTGCGCATCGAAGAATCGCGCACTGGACAACGTGATGCGGCGCACCGGGCCGATGGCGTAGGCGCGGGCTTCCATTCGGCGGCGGTCTTCCTCCCGTTCGGTTGCTGCCGCGGCCTTCGATGCCGATGCGGATGCCGAGCCCCGTGGCGGCGGTGGGTCCATTGGCCCCGAATGGGCCAGGGCAGCCCACGCCAGCCATGGCAGGGTGATGGTTCGCAGGGCGCTTTTCATGGTCATCGGTCGTTCCTGTTCCGAATCGGGCTTTTGGCTTGGCGATGGCTGGTTGGGGCCATCCGGCGGATCAGCCCTGGTTTCTCACCCCCGCCGTGAACGGCCGGCTCAAGAACCGCGAACCCTTCTCCCCGAACCGCCAGGGCACGTCCACCGCCTTGGAGATGCCGATGCGCGGCCCGGCGATCACGTCGGGCGCCGGGTGGCCCGGCGAAGGCTGCAGCAGCGCGAACGGTGGCAGGTGCAGGGACTCGCCGTCCAGGCGTGCGTCGATGCCCAGCGCCTGCGCCAGCCGTCCGGGGCCGGCGCACAGCAGCCGGGCGTCCTGCAGGCCGCGCCGTTCGCGCAGGGTGTCCAGTCCGTGGGTGGGCTCGATGGCCCGCAGCAGCACGCCTGCGCCATGGCCCGCTTCGCGGCACACGGTGTTGACGCACCAGTGCAGGCCGTAGGAGCGGTACACGTAGGCGCAGCCCGGCGGGCCGAACATGGCCGCGTTGCGGGCCGTGGGGCCACCGAAGGTGTGCGAGGCCGGGTCGGTCTGGTCGTAGGCCTCGGTTTCCACGATGCGGCCGCCCACGCCGTCGACCAGCAGCGTCACGCCGATGAGCCGGCGTGCCACCTCGTGCGCTGGGGCGGTGAAGTCGATGTCGGCAAGGGTCAGGGCCAGGGGCAGGTCGTGGGGCATGGGCGTGATGCTAAGACCCGCAGCGGCCGGCGACGGCCGGGCCCTGTGGCATGGGGGCGGCACGCCACGGCGATACTGGCGGGCCGACCGCACCCGCCCGGCCGGCGTTCTGCCGGGTCCAGCGTCTTCCCTTGCTTCTTCAACCAACAGACCCGACCACGAAGGCATGCCCATGAATTTTCCGTCCCACCGATGGCTCCGCGCCGGCTTCGCACTGGTCCTCGCCTGCCTGCTGGCCAGCTCACCCTGGGCGGCCGAACTGAGCGCCAAGCGGCAGGCGCTGCTGATGTCCATGTTCAAGGAAGACGCCGTGCTCACCGAGCAGGTGCACCGCGACTTCTGGGCGGGCGTGGACGTCTCCGACGCCGCCGCCACCGAGGCCGCGCAGGACCGCCTGGCCGCGGCCATGCGCAATTCGATCGAGTACGAGCGCGCGACGGCACTGAGCTACCAGGCCAGCATGAAGCAGCGCAAGCCCGTGGTGAATCCGCGCTACGAGGCGGCGCTGAAGGACCGGCTGGCCATGCTGAAGGCGCGCAACCTGGCGCCCGACGACGTGCTGGCCAAGGACAAGGCGTTTCGCGCCTCGCTGGTGCCGATCTCGCGCGGCAAGCCGTTCGAGGCCGATGGCAAGCGCATCGTGATGACGCCTGCTCTGGTCGATGCGGCATTGCAGCGCGTGGAGGCTTCGCACCAGCGGCTGGAGCGTCTGCTCAATCCGGTGTGGGCCGGTGCCGGGGGCTGACACGGCCCGCGTTGCGGTGCAGCTAATGCACCGAGGTTGGAGGCCTGTTCACTTGACGGAAGGAAAGGTGAAGTCTGCGCCCATCAGCCCTTCACAGGCCTCGCAGTAGAGGTAGTACGTGGTCTGGTGAATTTGCAGCACACCCCAGCCCGTCGCGTTGTCCAGCGACAGCCGGCCTTTTTTCCGGTTCGTCAGTTGCAGTTGCGCTTCGGCCTGGCAGTCGCCCTGGTCCAGACTCTGGAGGTAGTTGTACCGGGCGCTTCGGACGGCATGCTGCCAAAAATAGGCCACCCGGCGGGTGTCGATGGAAAGGTTTTCGCAGTTCGCATCCCCGCCTTGCACGCTGTGTGCGGCGCCCTTGTCGATGTGAATCGCAGAGGGGTGGCCGATGGCGTGGATAGCTTGTGCGGCGGTGGGCGCGTCGGCCTGCGCCGTGTTCGTTCCGCACAGCGCCCAGGCGATGCCCAGCATCGCCACGCCATGAACGCCGCGTTTCCGGCGCCGGGGATTGGTTGTCTTCAAGATCATTGGCATGGACGTGGAGGGTGCTTCATGGATGCGCCCGGCGCAGAAGCATAGACGGTCTTGCCAGGGGGCAAAATGCTCCGATGAAAGCTCCCCCCAGACTCCAGTCCCTCATCGAGGAAGGCCTCATCGACACCGTGGTGCGCCAGCTCATGAGCGGCAAGGAAGCCATGGTGTACGTGGTGCGCTGCGGCGACGAAACGCGCTGCGCCAAGATCTACAAGGAGGCCACGCACCGCAGCTTCCGGCAGGCGGTGGACTACACCGAGAACCGCCGGGTCAAGAACTCCCGCTCGGCCCGTGCGATGGCCAAGGGCAGCAAGTTCGGCCGGCAAGCGCAGGAGGCCGCGTGGCAGAGCGCCGAGGTCGATGCGCTCTACCGCCTGGCGGCAGCCGGCGTGCGCGTGCCGCAGCCGTTCAACTTCCACGAGGGCGTGCTGCTCATGGAGCTGGTGACCGACGCGCACGGCGATGCGGCGCCGCGACTGAACGACGTGGCGTTCACGCCCGAGCAGGCCCGGGCGCACCATGCCACGCTGATCGCCGAGGTGGTGCGCATGTTGTGCGCGGGCGTGGTGCACGGGGACTTGTCCGAATTCAACATCCTGCTCGCCCACATCCCTGGCGCCGGTGCGGACGAAGGCGCCGAGGGCCCGGTCATCATCGACCTGCCCCAGGCCGTGGATGCGGCGGGCAACAACCATGCGCCGCGCATGCTGCTGCGCGACGTGGCCAACCTGCGCGATTTCTTCGGCCAGTTCGCGCCCGAGTTGCGGGCCACCGAATACGGCCCCGAGATCTGGACCCTGTACCAGAGCGGCCAGTTGACGAACGAGACCCCGCTCACCGGCCGCTACGAGCGCCGCCATGCGGATGTGGACCTGCAGGCGGTGATGCGCGAGATCGACGATGCGCGGGCCGAGGATGCGGCGCGCCGGCTGCGCATGGCGGGCGGGTAGCGGCAAGGGCGCGCGCGGGGCGGGGCTCACAAACCTTCACAAAACAGGCGCACGCGCACGGGGGTTGCCCTGCAAAATCGTAGACCGGGCGAAATGGCCGGACTTCCCAGGCGTGCGCCGCCTTGGGGGCCGCCGCCGAGCCCGCGCACGGCCCTGCCGTGCCTTGGCGATGACACCACCGGAGCCGCACCCATGAACCCAGCCACCTGCGCGATCTGCGGCCAGCCCCTGGACGATGCGGCCGAGGGCGCCTATGGCGACTGGGTCGCGTTTGCCGACCACGACAACCACGCGCTGCCCGAGCCTGGAAGCCGGGCGCCCGGTCTGGCCTATTTTTGCGCGGAGCACCTGGCCCTGGCCCGCGAGCGCGCCGCATGGCGTTGCCACGATGCGGTGCAGGCCCTTCCGCCTGCATCGCCGGCGCGCAGGCTGCAAGCGCGGCGCAGGCCCTGTCCGCCCCGGCGC
>NZ_BAAJYR010000192.1:0-6603 GCF_057546605.1 Acidovorax sp. KPB24-03
GATCGGGCAGGATGCGCTGCGCGCCGGGCACGTGCTCAACCAGCTGCTCGCCCTGGCACGCGCCAGCCGCACCCAGCTGCACGAGGCGGCCGCGCCCGTCGATCTGGCCGAACTGGCGCGCGGCGTGAGCGCCGACTACGCCCAGGCGGCCTGGGCGCGCGAGGACAGCATCGCCGTCGCGGCGCCCGGCGCCTTGGTCTGGCACGGCAATGCGGTGCTGCTGGAGATCGCCCTGCGCAACCTGCTGGAGAACGCCCTCAAGCACACGCCGCACGGCACCCGCATCGAGGTGCAGCTGGGGCAGGCCGAGCACGGCGGCCCCTGGCTGCAGGTCGTGGACGACGGCGCCCGGCACCATGCCCAGGGCGCTGCGCCCGCACCGGTGGACAGCCTGCACCTGGGGCACGAGATTGTCGCGCGCGTGGCGGAGGCGCACGGCGCGCGCTTCGGCCCGGGCGCCGTGCCGTCGCCATTCACCACCTGCTACCGTCTGGAATTCATGGATTCCCCGGCGGGGCCGACCGGATAAAATCGCCGGTTACGAAGCGGTTACCACCGCGGCCGACGGCCCTTCAGGGCCTGCGTGCCTTCCCCACTGCCCACCATTGAACGGACCCATCCCATGCCTCTCGTCTCGATGCGCGAACTGCTCGACCATGCCGCCGAAAACCGCTACGGCATTCCCGCCTTCAACGTGAACAACCTGGAACAGGTCCAGGCCGTCATGGCCGCCGCCGACGAGACGGGCGCCCCGGTCATCCTGCAGGCCAGCGCCGGCGCCCGCAAGTACGCCGGCGAAGCCTTCATCAAGCACCTGATCCAGGCCGCCGTCGAGGCCTACCCCCACATTCCCCTGGTCATGCACCAGGACCACGGCCAGAACCCCGCCGTGTGCCAGGGTGCGATCGACCTGGGCTTTTCGTCCGTGATGATGGACGGCTCGCTCGAGGCCGACGGCAAGACCATCGCCAGCTACGAATACAACGTGGACGTGACGCGCAAGGTCGTGGACATGGCGCACAAGGTCGGCGTCACGGTCGAGGGCGAACTGGGCTGCCTGGGCTCGCTGGAGACCATGAAGGGCGACAAGGAAGACGGCCACGGCACCGACGCCACCATGACGCGCGAGCAACTGCTGACCGACCCCGAGCAGGCCGCCGACTTCGTCAAGCGCACGCAGCTCGACGCGCTGGCCATCGCCATCGGCACCAGCCACGGCGCCTACAAGTTCACGCGCAAGCCCACGGGCGACATCCTGGCCATCGACCGCATCCAGGAAATCCACCGCCGCATCCCCAACACCCACCTGGTGATGCACGGCAGCTCCAGCGTGCCGCAGGAGTTGCTGGAGATCATTCGCCAGTACGGCGGCAACATGAAGGAAACCTACGGCGTGCCCGTCGAGGAAATCCAGAAGGCCATCCAGATCGGTGTGCGCAAGATCAACATCGACACCGACATCCGCTTGGCCATGACGGGCGCCGTGCGCAAGTTCCTGGCCGAGAACCCCGAAAAGTTCGACGCCCGCGAATGGCTCAAGCCCGCGCGCGAGGCCGCCAAGGCCATCTGCAAGCAGCGCTACATCGAGTTCGGCTGCGAAGGCCAGGCACCCAAGATCAAAGGCCACAGCCTGCAGGTCGTGGCCGGCCAGTACGCCGCGGGCGCGCTGGCCCAGGTGGTGAACTGACCCCCTGCGCCGCGCGGGGGCGCTGGCGCCCCCGCACGCCAAGGCCCGGCGCATTCGCGTGCGCCGGGCCTTCGCCATGGGGCGTGCCGGTGCCGCGGAGCGCATCGGGTAAGCTCGGGCCCAGTGAGCGGAGATCGCCGAGCACACGCCAGCCGGGAGACAGACAACATGCAGATAGGTGTACCAGCCGAGTCCATGGTTGGAGAAACCCGGGTCGCCGCGACCCCGGAGACGGTCAAGAAGCTCAAGGCCCAGGGCCATGCGGTGCGCATCCAGGCGGGTGCCGGCGTGGCCGCCAGCGTGCCGGATGCCGCCTATGCCGCGGCCGGCGCCGAGATCGTGGACACCGCCAGCGCCTGGGGCGCCGACCTCGTGCTCAAGGTCCGCTGCCCCACCGAATCCGAAACGCCCCTGTTGCGCCCCGGCGCCACGCTGGTCGGCATGCTCAACCCCTTCGATGCGGCCGGCCTGCAGCGGCTGGCGCAGGCGGGCGTCACCGCCTATGCGCTGGAGGCCGCGCCCCGCACCACGCGCGCCCAGAGCATGGACGTGCTGTCTTCCCAGGCCAACATCGCCGGCTACAAGGCCGTGATGATCGCGGCCGACCGCTACCAGCGCTTCTTTCCCATGCTCATGACCGCCGCCGGCACGGTGAAGGCCGCGCGCGTGGTGGTGCTGGGCGTGGGCGTGGCCGGCCTGCAGGCCATCGCCACGGCCAAGCGGCTGGGCGCGGTGATCGAGGCCTCCGACGTGCGGCCCTCGGTCAAGGACCAGGTCGAATCGCTGGGCGCGAAGTTCATCGACGTGCCCTTCGAAACCGACGAAGAGAAAGAGGCCGCCCAGGGCTCCGGCGGCTATGCGCGCGCCATGCCGGCCAGCTGGCTGGAACGCCAGAAGGTGGAGGTGGCCAAGCGCGTGGCCCAGGCCGACGTGGTCATCACCACCGCCCTCATTCCCGGCCGGCCCGCGCCGGTGCTGGTGACCGAGGCGATGGTGCAGTCCATGAAGCCGGGCTCGGTGATCGTCGACATCGCCGCTCCCCAGGGCGGCAACTGCCCGCTGACCGAAGCCGGCCAGACCGTGGTGCGCCATGGCGTGACGCTGGTCGGCGAAACCAACTTGCCCGCGCTGGTGGCGGCCGATGCCTCGGCACTCTACGCGCGCAACGTGCTCGATTTCCTCAAGCTCATCATCCACCCCGAAGGGGCCCTGCACGTGGACCGGCAAGACGACATCGTCGCCGCCTGCCTCGTGGCCCATGAAGGCGCGGTCACCCGCGCATGACAAGACAAGCATTCCTGTGAAGACCCGGCTTTCATCCCTGCTCCCCCTGTCCCCCCGCCTTGGCGGCCCGCTGCTGGCCATCGCCTCGCTGCTCACCCTGGCCGCCTGCGCGCCCGTGCAGCCCGCGCTGCCGCACGTGGGCCGTGCGCAGCTGGAACTGCCGCCGGGCGACTGGGAGGTGCTCGGCCGCCGCGACGAGGTGATCGACGTGCTGCCCGACGACACCTCCGCCGACCTGCCCACGCAGATGACCGCCATGGGCCTGCGCGGTCCGGGCAAGGACCGGCCGCTGCTGGCCGTGCTGCTGGTGCAGACCAACAGCACCAACTACCCGCGCGACACCACGCTGTGGACGGCCCCGTGCCCCCAGCAGCAGGGCGTGTTCGTCGAGGACAAGGCCCAGGGCAGCCCCGCGCGCATCGACTGCCTGCGCTACAAGCGCCGTGCCGATACCGAGGACTACCTGGCCAAGAACCGCCCCGCCGTGGCGCAGTGGCTGTCCATGAACCAGGCGGCGCCCGCCAAGCCGTACTCGCACGTGTTCTTCCGCTATGCCACCAACGGCGGCGCCATCGTCACCATCGATGCACTGGTCGATCAGCGCCTGCTGCGCCCGCCCACGCGCGACAACGAGGCCTTCCTGCGCGCCGGCCGCCCCGCGCTGGAGTGGGGCGACAAGATGGCGCAGGCCGCGCGGTTGAGCACCGCGATGATGGACGGCCGGCTGATCGTGCCGCCGTTCCCGGTCGCCCCGCCGCAGTAGCCATTCCGTCGTTCAGCCAGTCGTCCGTTCCTTCGCCCCGTTCGCCCCTTCACCTTCAAGGAGTGCTGCCATGGATGCCGTTTCCCCCACGCTGATCAACCTGATCATCTTCGTGCTGGCCATCTATGTCGGCTACCACGTGGTGTGGACCGTGACCCCTGCGCTGCACACGCCGCTGATGGCGGTGACGAACGCGATCTCGGCCATCGTGATCGTCGGCGCCATGCTGGCCGCGGCCCTCACCGAGACCACCCTGGGCAAGACCATGGGCGTGCTCGCGGTGGCGCTGGCCGCGGTGAACGTGTTCGGGGGCTTCCTCGTCACGCGGCGCATGCTGGAGATGTTCCGCAAGAAGGAGCGCAAGCCCGCGGCCTCCGCTGTCGCCGGCGCCGCTTCCGACAAGGCCGCGCCATGAGCATGAACCTCGTCACGCTGCTGTACCTGGTGGCCAGCGTCTGCTTCATCCAGGCGCTCAAGGGGCTCTCGCATCCCACCACCTCGATCCGGGGCAACCTGTTCGGCATGGCCGGCATGGCGATCGCCGTGCTCACCACCGCCGCGTTGATCTGGAGCGTCACGCGCGGCGCGCCCATGGGCCTGGCCTGGGTGCTGCTCGGGTTGCTCGTCGGGGGCGCTGCCGGCACGGTGATGGCCCAGCGGGTGGAGATGACCAAGATGCCCGAACTGGTCGCCTTCATGCACAGCATGATCGGCCTGGCGGCCGTGTTCATCGCCGTCGCCGCGGTGGCCGAGCCCTGGGCCTTCGGCATCGTGCCGCCCCCCGTTCCGGCCCTGGCCAGCGCCGCCACACCCGAGGGCACCGTGCTGGTGGAAGGCTTCGCGCGGCTGCCGATCCCGTTCGGCAACCGGCTGGAGCTGTTCCTGGGCGCGGCCATCGGCGCCATCACCTTCAGCGGCTCGGTGATCGCCTTCGGCAAGCTGTCGGGCAAATACAAGTTTCGCTGGTTCCAGGGCGCGCCGGTGCAGTTCAAGGGCCAGCACCTGCTCAACCTCGTGCTGGGCCTGGCGACCATCGGGCTCGGGCTGGTCTACATGGCCACCGAAAGCTGGACCGCCTTCTTCGCCATGCTGGCGCTGGCGTTCGTGATGGGCGTGCTCATCATCATTCCCATCGGCGGCGCGGACATGCCGGTGGTGGTCTCGATGCTCAACAGCTACTCGGGCTGGGCGGCGGCGGGCATCGGCTTCAGCCTGAACAACAGCATGCTCATCATCGCCGGATCGCTGGTGGGCAGCTCGGGCGCCATCCTGTCCTACATCATGTGCAAGGCGATGAACCGCTCGTTCTTCAACGTGATCCTGGGTGGGTTCGGCGGCGATGCGGCGGCGGCTTCGGCCGGCGGCGCGCAGGCGCAGCGCAGCGTCAAGAGCGGCAGCGCCGACGACGCCGCCTTCGTGCTGGGCAACGCCGAGACCGTGGTGATCGTGCCCGGCTACGGCCTGGCCGTGGCGCGCGCCCAGCATGCGGTCAAGGAGCTGGCCGCCAAGCTGGCCGAGAAGGGCATCACCGTCAAATACGCCATCCACCCGGTGGCCGGGCGCATGCCGGGCCACATGAACGTGCTGCTCGCCGAGGCCGAGGTGCCCTACGACCAGGTGTTCGAGATGGAAGACATCAACGGCGAATTCGGACAGGTGGACGTGGCCATCATCCTCGGCGCCAACGACGTGGTGAACCCCGCCGCGCACACCAAGGGCAGCCCCATCTACGGCATGCCCATCCTGGAGGCCTACAAGGCCAAGACCGTGATCGTGAACAAGCGCTCCATGGCGGCGGGCTATGCCGGCCTGGACAACGAACTGTTCTACATGGACAAGACCATGATGGTCTTCGGCGACGCCAAGAAGGTCGTCGAGGACATCGGCAAGGCCATCGAATAGGCCCGCGCGCCCTCCGGCGCCGCCCGCTGGCGGCCGCTGCGGCAGGGGCAGCACGGTTTAGGGAAACTACAGGCCCCTGGCGCCTTCGCCCGCGACGACAATGCGGGCTCCTTTTTGTAACAGCAGGTTTGGAGACACACAGCATGAATGACCGCCCGTGGCTTGCCGCCTACCCACCCGGGGTGCCGGCCGACATCGACCCGGCGCAGTACCCCTCGCTCATCGCCCTGATGGAAGAGGGCTTCGGCAAATACGCCGACCGCGTGGCCTACAGCTACATGGGCAAGGATGTGAGCTTCGGCGAGACGGACGTGCAAAGCCGCCACATTGCGGCCTATCTCCAGGGCCTGGGGCTGGCCAAGGGCGACCGCGTCGCGGTGATGATGCCCAACGTACCGCAGTACCCCGTGGCCGTGGCCGCCATCCTGCGCGCGGGCTTCGTGGTGGTGAACGTGAACCCGCTGTACACCCCGCGCGAGCTGGAGCACCAGCTCAAGGACTCGGGCGCCAAGGCCATCGTCATCATCGAGAACTTCGCCGCCACGCTGCAGGCGTGCATCGGCGCCACGCAGGTCAAGCACGTCGTGCTGTGCGCCATGGGCGACCGCCTGGGCTTCCCCAAGGGTTTGATCGTCAACTATGTGGTGCGCAGCGTGAAGAAGCTCGTGCCGCCGTTCAACCTGCCCGGCGCGGTGCGCTTCAACGACGCGCTGTCGCAGGGCGCGCGTGGCACGCTCAAGGTTCCCGACCTGCGCCCCGACGACGTGGCCCTGCCTGCAGTACAGGGCGGCACCACGGGCTGAGCAAGGGCGCCGTGCTCCTGCACCGCAACATCATCGCCAACGTGCTGCAGGCCGAAGCCTGGAACTGCCCGTGATGCAGACCGTGCCGGCCAACGAGCAGCCCACCACCGTGCTGCGCGCTGCCGCTCTACACATCTTCGCCTTCACCGTGAACATGATGATGA
>NZ_BAAJYR010000193.1:0-6551 GCF_057546605.1 Acidovorax sp. KPB24-03
GGTCGGCCGGGGGTGACGCCCGCCAGCACCGCGCGCATGCCGCGCACGCTCGCCTCGGGCGTGAGCGCCGCGCCCTCGCCCCCCATGTCGGTTTGCACCCAGCCCGGGTCGAGCGTGATGAGCGTGGCCTCCGGATAGTCGTGCTGCGCAGCGGCCACCGCCATGTTGAGCGCGGCCTTGCTCGTGCGGTACAGCCACGAATCGCTGCCCGGCACGCTGCCGATCAGCGACATGGCGGACGACAGGAACGCCAGGGTGCCGCCCGCCATCGCCACATGGGGCGCGACCTGTAGCAGCGCCTGCATGGCGCCGAGCACGTTGGTGCGCATGACGGCGTCGAAATCCTCGCGCGTGGGCGGGGTGAGCGCCGAGGGCCGGCGGATCACGCCCGCCACGTAGAGCGCGACGTCGAGCTTTTCGCCGTCCAAAAGCCAGGCCAGGCCGCTGACGCTGGCCGGGTCGGCCACATCCACGCGCATCGGCTCGGCTCCCAAAGACTGCACGCGCTCGCGGCCGGCGTCATCGCGCACGGTGGCGATCACGCGCCAGCCGGCCTCGCGGTACTGCCGCACGAATTCGAGCCCGATGCCGCGCGATGCGCCGATGACGAGAACGGTCTGGGTCACTGCCTGAATCCTTGTATCCAATCGGCTTCCACCGCAATCAATTCTAGGGCGTATTGCTATATATTTAATAGCAATACGCCACGGACCTCGATCAGATCAGCTCCAGCGCGACGGCCGTGCCTTCGCCCCCGCCGATGCACAGCGTGGCCAGGCCGCGCTTCTTGCCGCGCGCCTTCAGCGCATGGATCAGCGTGACTATGATGCGGGCACCGCTGGCACCGATGGGGTGGCCCAGGGCGCAGGCGCCGCCGTTCACGTTCACGATGTCGTGCGACACGTTTAGCTCTTTCATGAGCGCCATGGGCACGATGGCAAAGGCCTCATTCACTTCCCACAGGTCCACGTCCAGCACGCTCCAGCCGGCCTTGTTCAAGGCTTTCTGGGTGGCGCCGACCGGCGCGGTGGTGAACCATTCCGGAGCCTGGGCGTGCATGGCATGGGCCACGATGCGGGCGATGGGCTGGCGGCCGAGCTTGAGGGCGGTGGACTCGCGCATCATCACGAGCGCGGCCGCGCCGTCGTTGATGCTGGAGCTGGAGGCGGCGGTGATGGTGCCGTCCTTCTTGAACGCGGGCTTGAGCTGGGGAATCTTGTCCAGCTTGACCTTGCCCGGGCCTTCGTCCACCGACACCACGGTCTCGCCCGCGCGGGTCTTGACCGTGACCGGCGCGATCTCGTCGGCGAACGCACCGGAATCGCTGGCCGCCTTGGCGCGCTGCACGCTGGCCACGGCGAAGGCATCCTGCTGCTCGCGCGTGAACTGGTACTTGGCGGCGCAATCCTCACCGAAGGTACCCATCGAGCGGCCGGGCTCGTAGGCATCCTCCAGGCCGTCGAGCATCATGTGGTCGAAGATGCGGTCATGGCCCAGGCGGTAGCCGCCGCGGCCCTTTTGCAGCAGGTACGGCGCGTTGGTCATGCTCTCCATGCCGCCGGCGACGATCACATCGTGCGTGCCGGCCAGCAGCAGGTCGTGCGCGAACATCGCGGCCTTCATGCCCGAGCCGCACATCTTGCTCAGCGTCACGGCGCCGGCGCTCTGCGGCAGCCCGCCCTTGAAGCCTGCCTGGCGCGCGGGCGCCTGGCCCTGGCCGGCCATCAGGCAATTGCCGAACAGCACCTCTTCGACCGACTCCGGCGCGATGCCCGCGCGCTCGACGGCGGCGCGGATGGCCACGCCGCCCAGGTCGTGCGCCGCCAGGCTGGAGAAATCGCCCTGGAAGGCGCCCATGGGGGTGCGCGCGGCACCGACGATGACGATGGAATCACTGCTCATGCTGTTGCTCCTGCAAAAAGAGGGGGAAGGGGTTAAAAAAGCCGAAGGGATGGGCCAGGGTGCGGCCACGGCGGCGCTCAGGAAGGCGGTGCAGTCCCGGACGAGAACCGCCGTTCGTTGTCATAGGGAAAGACGTCGTACACATGGCCCGCCTGGATGCGCTCCTTGTGCGACTGCCAGAAGTCCGCGTCCAGCAGATCGGCGTGGTGGCGCATGAACACATCGCGCACCGCGTCGTTGCCGAGCAAAAAAGGGGGCGAAGGTTTCCGGGAATACGTCGCGCGGACCCACGGCATACCAGACCTCGCCGCTCATCTCGTCCTCTTCGTTGCGCGCCGCGGGCACGCGGCGGAACTGGCAGTCGGTGAGGTATTCGATCTCATCGTAGTCGTAGAACACCACCTTGCCGTTGCGCGTGACGCCGAAGTTCTTCCACAGCATGTCGCCGGGAAAGATGTTGGCGGCCACCAGATCCTTGATCGCATTGCCGTATTCGACCACGCTGCGCTCCATCTGCTGGCGCGCGCGCGGATCGTGCAGGCCGGCCTCGAAGGCCTCCTGCAGGTAGATGTTGAGCGGAATCATCCGCCGCTCGATGTACAGGTGCTTGATGATGACTTCGATCTGGCCGTCGCCGTCGCGGTCGCTGATCTCCAGCTGGCTCGGGGCGAATTTCTCGATCTCGGCGATCAGCCCGTCTTCGAATCGCTCGCGCGGAAAGGCCACCTCACTGTATTCGAGCGTATCGGCCATGCGGCCCACGCGGTCGTGCTGCTTGACCAGCAGGTACTTGGATTGGATCTGCTCGCGCGTCGTGTCCTTCGGCGGCGGGTAGTAGTCCTTGATGAGCTTGAACACGAATGGGAAGCTGGGCAGATCGAATACCAGCATCACCATCCCCTTGATGCCCGACGCGATGCGAAAGCGGTCGCTGGAATAACGCAGGTGGTGCAGGAAGTCGCGGTAGAAAAGCGTCTTGCCTTGCTTGGCCAGGCCCAGCGCGTTGTACAGCTCGGCCCGGGGCTTGCGCGGCATCAGGCTGCGCAGGAACTGCACGTAGGCGCTCGGGATTTCCATGTCCACCATGAAATACGCCCGCGCGAAGCTGAACAGCATCTGCAGGTCGTCCTCG
Source organism: Acidovorax sp. KPB24-03 (assembly GCF_057546605.1). Classification (NCBI taxonomy): domain Bacteria; kingdom Pseudomonadati; phylum Pseudomonadota; class Betaproteobacteria; order Burkholderiales; family Comamonadaceae; genus Acidovorax; species Acidovorax sp. KPB24-03. The sequence goes on from NZ_BAAJYR010000193.1 coordinate 3,035, forward strand.
CCGAACAGGGCCGCATCGATCACCAGGCGGCCCGCGCTGCCGTGCAGGATCGGCAAGGCAAACGCCAGTTCGTTGAAGCCGTTGATCACCTTGCCCACCAGGTAGGCGCCCTTGTTCCGATAGAACAGGCCCGACAGCACCTGCACCTGGAAATTGGCGCGCAGCTTGGTGTGTGGCCCCAGGCGCTGCTGGAGCGCTGCCAGCACATGGCGGGTATCGCGGTCCAGGTCTTCGAACTCGCGCTGCAGCTGGAAGTTGTCCACGATGCGGACCAACGTCTCGTGCAGTGTGTCCGGCGACGGGTAATAGGCGCGGTACGTCGGCCGGGCGGCCGGCTCCTCGTTTTCGATGTACTCCGTGCTCACGGCCGGCCGCACGAAGATGAAGTCGTTGTGGAAATGCGTGCGGTGCAGGATCTTCGTCGTGACCGAGTTGAAGAACGTCTCGGCCAGCTCGGGCTGGTGGTGGTCCACGAGCAGGCCGATGTAATGCAGCTTGACTTGGTGCCACACGTCCATGGGCTGCTCGCCCGCGTTGAACTCCTTGTCCAGCCGTCGCACGCATTCCTTCACGCGCAGATCGTAGAACTCGATCCGCTCGCGCTGGGCCCGTTGCTGCCCGAGCCAGTCGGCCGTCTCGAAACGGTGCTTGGCGCGCGCGGACTCCGTGCGGAACAGCTGATAGTGGCGGTTGAAGCCATCCATCATCGCCTTGGCGATCGCGTAGGCGTGGGGGGAATCCAGTCGCTGGGGAAACATGGGCCGCGTCCTGCGAAGGAGAGCGAGCTTACTCGCGGCGGGTGGCCGCAATGCCGGCAACGGCCGCCTGATAAAGCGCGTCGAGGCCTTCGGTGCCGGAGACCTCCAGGTTCAGGTTCTTGATCAACCCATCCTTGAGGCCGTAGCACCAGGCATGCAGGGTGACGTTCTGGCCGCTCGCCCAGGCATCGAGCATCACGGTGGTCTGCGCGACGTTCATCACCTGCTCGATGGCGTTGAGTTCGCACAGCACGTCGTGGCGCCACGCCTGCGGCGTCGCGGCGATGAGCTCGCGGTGGCGGTCGCGCACATCCTTCACGTGGCGGATCCAGTTGTCCGCCAGGCCCACACGCACATCCTGCAGCGCGGCCAGCACGCCACCGCACCCGTAATGGCCGACCACCATCAGATGTTCGACCCGCAACTGGTCAACGGCATACTGGATGGTGGAGAGACAGTTCAGATCGGTGGGCACCACCACATTGGCCACGTTGCGGTGCACGAACACCTCTCCGGGCTCCAATCCGGTGATCTGGTTGGCTGGCACGCGGCTGTCGGAACAGCCGACCCACATGTATTTGGGCTTTTGCTGTGCCATGAGGCCCGTGAAAAACCCGGGACGTTCCCGCTCCATCTGCGCTGCCCACGCACGGTTGTGGACGAAAAGTTGTTCGATGTCGGGAACGGCCATGTCAGTTCTTTCGAAGATTGTTCAACAAATCAGCATGTTTCCGCGAACAATTCGCGGCCGATTAGCATACGGCGAATTTCGCTGGTGCCGGCGCCGATCTCGTAGAGTTTTGCATCTCTCCACAAGCGGCCCAACGGGTATTCGTTGATGTAACCGTTTCCGCCAAAAATCTGAACACCCTCGCCGGCCATCCAGGTGGCTTTTTCGGCGCACCACAGGATGACGGACGCGCAGTCCTTGCGTACCTGGCGCACATGGTCGGTCCCCAGCATGTCGAGGTTCTTCGCCACCGTGTAGGCAAACGAGCGGCCCGCCTGCAGCACCGTGTACATGTCGGCCACCTTGCCCTGGATCAGCTGGAACTCGCCGATGCTCTGGCCGAACTGCTTGCGGTCGTGGATGTAGGGCACCACGTTGTCCATGACCGCCTGCATGATCCCCAACGGCCCGCCGGTCAACACCGCCCGTTCGTAGTCGAGCCCGCTCATGAGAACCTTGGCACCACCGTTGACGGTGCCCAGGATCTGGCTCGCTGGAACTTCGACATTCTCGAACACCAGCTCACCCGTGTGGCTTCCCCGCATGCCAAGCTTGTCGAGCTTTTGCGCAATGCTGAAGCCCTTCATTCCCTTTTCGATCAGGAAAGCCGTGACGCCGCGTGCCCCCAGTTCGGGCTCCGTCTTGGCGTAAACCACCAGCGTGTCGGCGTCCGGGCCGTTGGTGATCCACATCTTGGTGCCGTTGAGCAGGTAATAGCCGCCTTTGTCTTCGGCCTTGAGCTTCATGCTGATCACATCGGAGCCGGCGCCCGGCTCGCTCATTGCCAGCGCGCCCACATGCTCGCCACTGATCAGGCGGGGCAGGTACTTGTGCTTTTGCTCTTCGGAACCGTTGCGGTTGATCTGGTTCACGCACAGATTGCTGTGGGCGCCGTAGGACAGGCCCACCGATGCGCTGGCCCGGGAAATTTCTTCCATCGCCACCATGTGCGCGAGATACCCCATATGCGCACCTCCGTACGCCTCCGGCACGGTGATGCCGAGCACGCCCAACTCGCCCATCTTGCGCCACAAGTCCATGGGGAACTGGTCGGTGCGATCGATCTCCGCCGCACGCGGTGCGATCTCGGCTTGCGCGAAATCGCGCACAGCATCGCGCAAGGCATCAATGTCTTCGCCCAGTTGGAAATTCAGGCCGGGAAGGCTGGCGAGGGTCATGGAGTCTCCTATTTTGGGAATTAATGAAGAAGAAGTTCAGCCGGCAATGCCATCGCGCCCGATGACGGACATGAGCGTGCAGCCCATGGTGGCGATCAGTTTTTCCTGGCTGCCGTCAACACCGTAGGCCCGGCCTTCGCACACCGTGATGGTCCGGCCCGGCTTGACGACACGGCCTTCCATGCGAAAGCGGGGCCCGCGCGCCGGCGCCAACAGGTTGATCTTGAATTCGATTGTCAACACCGCGGCCTCGTCAGGCATCAGGGTAAAGGCCGCGTATCCGCAGGCGGAATCCAGCGCGGCGGACACCATTCCCGCATGTAAAAAACCATGCTGTTGTGTCAGCGACGCGGCCCAGTCCAATTCGATGTCGACCTCGCCCGGGGCAATGTGACCCAGCTGCGCGCCCAAAGTGCGCATGGCGCCCTGAAGGGCAAAACTCTGAGAAACCCGGTGCACATGGTCGGGATGGGCAAGGTCAGACAGCGTGATCGGCATGGCTTGGCTGAGTTACGTTTACGTAAACGTCAATTATGGCCTATTTCTTCTTTTCCGCCTTGAGGAGCAGTGCCCTCGCTTCCCTTTCATGTTCCCGCACCTCCTCCAGGTTCGCCTGAAGATCGGCCATCTGGGCCTCCAGTTGCTTGCGGTGCCCCGCCAGCACGTCCAGGAATTTGCGGAGCTGCACACCGGTGTCCCTGGGACTGTCGTAGAGATCGATGATTTCCTTTGCCTCGGTCAGCGAAAGCCCCAGGCGTTTTGCCCGCAAGGTAAGCCGCAACCGAGTGCGATCACGTGCGGTGTAGATGCGAGTACGGGCGCCGGGTCCGGTGCGTTGTGGTTGGAGGAGG
>NZ_BAAJYR010000194.1:0-6548 GCF_057546605.1 Acidovorax sp. KPB24-03
CGCCATGGGAGGGTTTACACCATCCGATTGCACGCATCGTGGAGATTCAGGGCTAGGCTGTTGATTTTCGTCAGTCCTGTGTTGAGCTGGAACCCGGAAGAGTTTGCGAATCTGGAGTTGGAAGATGCCAAGGCATTGCCGGGCTGGGCCGGCTGAGCTACGGTAACGCCCGATCGGGAGCCGCTGGTTGTCCTAGTCGTAGTCTGGCGCATTGCGCGCTTGATGGACCTGGGACGCAACTGCCCGCAGTTGCCCGTCGAGCTGCTGTTGCCCCCTGAAGAATGGCCCAGCGTGTGCTTCCTGCTCATAGAACCCATCCCGCAGCAACTGCAGAACTTGAACAGCGTCATTCAGATAATTGCCACGATTAGCGGTTTTCTGGAGCGCAAGGGCGATGGTGAACCCGGCGTCGAGACGCTATAGATCGGCATGCAGCGGTGACCGATTTCGCCGCCTAGCTGGCACCCCAAGGAAATCCAGACACCTTGGACATGGCTGCATCGGATGCCTTGAACACGATAGCGAGTTACTACCGATCTATCTTCAACGACCTAGCGAGCGGCCGCAACCAATGCATCAGCGGTTGTCATATTTATTACATTCCATCTTCGACCCAAACTCCGTTCAGCTCCTGATAACTGATGAGCGAGCGGACCTACTTGGTGCCCGATTTTGGTGCCAGTAGGCCAAATGGCGACAGCTTGCGCCTTGTACTCAGCCAATTGAAAGAATTGGAAACCAACATTGACAGAAATGGAGCTTTCTCTGAAACTTACATTTGCGCACATATTAAATTAAAAAACTCAACAGATTATTTGTTCGCAAAACGCAAAAGCACTTGAACTTCAGCAAATTTAAATCACAGGAGAAAATATGGCTGGATACAGATTGGTTGTGAACGAATGGTCTGGCGCACTTTTAGGTCACACAAATGTTTCACTGATAGATCCTGCGGGTAATAAATATACCTTTGGCGCAAATATCGCCGAAATGGATTTCAATGCATTTAACGGATATGAAGGCGGGATCTATAGAGAAAGTTCAGATGGAGCTGAATTTCGGACAGAGTTCGATATTTCGCAAGACACTTTTCTCAACATGCGAACTCTGATGGAGAACCAAGCCGCAGGTACGGCAGCGAATAATGGGTACTATAACGCATTTACTACCAACTGTGTTGATGCCGTTATAGGCTGGCTAGATGCTGCGGGAATATCATACGATGCCACCAGTTTATTCAATACCACACTAATGGATGGCTATTCCACGGGAAGATATTATCTTTCGACCATATACGACTGGTTGCGGAATCAAGTTGATCCCGCTGGCGCTTCAAATTATGATCTTCTCGACGATATTGACCGTTGGAGAGAAGATTATTGGGACGCAACAACCAACACTTTACACGGTTCAAATGTAGCAGAAGAAGTCTCAGAAAATGAACAAGATCTGCGAGACCATACTATTTACTCGCCAATCGCTATAGACCTTAATGGTGACGGGTTACAAACGATAGGAAGCTACAATCAAGAAGTTTCCTTCGATCTCAATGGAGATGGACTATTAGATAAGACAGCATGGCTAAGTCGGGAGGACGGCTTCCTAGCAATTGATCTAAACAATGACAATTCCATTAGCAACGGAAATGAGCTCTTTGGAGGAGCAGCGAGAGGAGAGGGATACGCAAAACTTAGCACATTTGATTCTAATAAAGACGGATTTTTGGACGCTACGGACGAGAGCTTTAAAAAGTTTCTAATCTGGAAAGACTCAAATTCGAACGGAATATCCGACACCGGAGAGCTTTCTGATTTAGCATCTTTTGGGATAACTTCAATCGATCTGAATTACGTTTCAAGAGATCAATACAACCATGGCAATCTAATTGGGGAGCACTCATCAGCCATCATGAATGGCACTCAGGTTTCAGTAGGCGACATTTATTTTCAGTCGGACATTGCAACGTTATAAGGCAATGTAAATGAAAAAGAACACCCTGTGGATCGCAGTAATTTTTACATCACTCACTGCAGCCAACATAGCCAGTGCAAATCAAACTGCAAATAAAACGATTAATCTTTCGGGAAACACCCTGCTGATTAAAAATAGATTGGGGACAACGTTAATGCACTACTACTCTGACGGAAGTTATCAACAATTCAGTGCTGCCAACGTCAAATCCTCTGGAAGTTGGAGATCCGAGAAAGACAAAGTATGCGCAACCGTGCAATCCTCAGACACTATGAAACTTCTGCGGGAGCATTGCATTTCATTGGCCGGAATGCAAATCGGATCAATTTGGAATGGAAATATTGAAGATCGCAATGGGCCGATTACCTACCAACTCCTCAAAGGCCACCCCACATTCGAAGTATTAAAACGATAGTTTTTTATCGAAAAAATTAATTGCCCTGGAGAAAAAATCAGGGTAATTATTTTCTTGCATTTGCGATAGATCAGCCCAAACCCCATTAAGCCAAAAACCAAGCTGTAAAATTGCATTATTGATGATGATCTAATTTTGCAAATATAAATAATAAAACAACTCGCGATTAATAATTAAAATTCATGAATATTGTCGATGCAATTAAGCGGCCTTTATACTGGTCATTTTTCATTAGTACAGCGATAAATATACTTTTTTTTAGGCGGCCCACTCTTCATGCTACAAGTATATGACCGAGTGATTCCGAGCCAGAGCATTGCCACTCTTCAAGCTCTAATTATATTAATACTAGCTATCTATGCGTTACAGGCCGGACTAGAAGTTACGAGAGGCAAGCTCTTTACTCGAATAAGTTCGTATATCAACGATAGTCTGTCACGCGCTGTTTTTAAGGCTGACATTAATAGCGCTTTAACAAAAAAGTGAACGCGCAGTTGAAAAATTCTTTTAGAGACTTGGAAACATACCAAGCCTTCCTGAGGAGCGGCGGTCCTGCTGTTGTTTTTGATATTTTTTGGAGTCCCGTTTATATAGTACTATTATTTCTGTTGCATCCATATTTTGGGGCATGTTCTATCGCTGGAATTCTTGCGTTGGTTTTGATTGCTTGGCGAACCAATTCAATAATATGGTTACTTCAAAAAGAAAACACCAGTATTAGTACTACCGCATTTCATATTGCAGCTAGTGCTGCTCGCGAGGCTGAAACAGTACGGTCTCTCGGGATGGAGAACAATCTATATATTCAATGGCAACGTTTCAATTCCCAAAGCGTTACCATTCAAACTCGCACTGCAGATGCAGCTTCAAATTATGGGGGAATAGGGCGATTTGTACGCCTCTCTTTGCAATCTTCGGTTCTCGCATTGGGAGCTTGGCTCGTCATTGATGGGAAGGCCTCACCGGGTGTAATGATTGCAGCCTCCTTGCTTCAAGGCCGTGCTTTGGCACCTATTGAGCTAGCAATTTCGCGGTGGAAGGAATTCACGAATTATATTCAGGCCTACCAACGCTTAAATAATCTTCTGCGCAGCTCCATTAGTAAACCTAATTTGCTATTTAATCCTCCAACCCCACATAAATACTTAGAGCTTTGCAAGATTGAAATTACTCCGCCTAACTGCTCAGACCCCATTCTTCGGGGGGTTAATTTCAGATTAATATCAGGCGATGCGCTTGGTATTATAGGAGGAAGTGGCTCAGGAAAATCAACTTTGGCTCGGCTGCTAGCGGGTGCTTGGTCAGCATCTAACGGAAATATTCGATTCGACGATGCTGATCTTTCGCAATGGTCGGCTAACGAAGCTGGCAAATTTATTGGCTATTTATCTCAGCGCGTCGAACTGTTTGCAGGTTCAATTGCGCAAAATATCGCGAGATTTGATGAAGATGCCACAGAGGCTGACATACTGCGCGCAGCAGAATTAGCCAACGTTGATAAATTAGTAAAATCTTTTTCTGCAGGTTATAATACGATCATTAAGAATGATGGCGACACTTTATCTGCTGGGCAGCGTCAGCGGATAGGTCTGGCTCGGGCGTTATATAAAAATCCATTCCTCGTTATATTAGATGAGCCCAATTCTGCATTAGACCCTGAAGGTGAGGGAGCACTCTTCCGATGCATAGCCGGCATAAGAGCGCGTGGAGGTATTGTTGTTATTATCACACATCGTATGAACGCGCTACAAGGAGTAAACAAGGTGCTGGCATTGAAGTCTGGAATGCAAATCGCATTCGGCTCCCGCGATGAAATGCTGAAAACATTAATAAAGTAATTGGCAACAGTCAATTTTGATTCTTAATTCATTTTTAAATAATTAAATCCACTCCTTATGCAGGAAATTTCTCGGCAATTGCGCACAGCTTGCCTGGTTCTTTTTCTAACATTTTTAACCATGCTGGTCTGGGGAGTAACCGCTAAAATTAAAGGCGCAGTCATATCTCAAGGGAATATTGTATTTTTGACCAGTTTAAAAAATGTTCAACACAGAGAGGGCGGTATAGTTGCGCAGGTCTTAGTAAAGGAAGGTGAAGAAGTTGCTAAAGATCAGGTTGTTATTCGGTTAAATAGCAAAGTTAGCAAAGCCTCCCTTGAGTCTCTTTCGGATCAAATAAAAGAGCAGGCAGCACGTTCACTACGATTAAAATTGGAGCGTGACAACGAAAATGAATTCCCACAAGTCGATACTTCTGGCGCTAATGAAGCATTATTTTTAGAAAAGAAACTATTTATACAAAGACAAAGAACCAAACAACAAAAAATCAAATCTATAAAAAATCAGATGGCTATGTTATCTGAAAAGTTAGATAAAAATAAAGAATATAATGCAATACTTAGGCGTCAAAAAAAAACTTCAACAGGAACAAGTTTCCGCTTTTGATAATATTTATAAGCATGGTCTCATCACGATAGCGGAGCGTAATTCGGCCGAAAGAGATTTAACTGAGACCGAGTCAATTTTAGCGCAGCTTGCAATTTCAGATATAGAAGCCAAAGCCGACATTGAGAGATGTCGGATTCAAATTCTTGATATTGAATCCAATTCCATGACGGAAATATTATCAGAACTCAAAGATAATCGTACATTACTTACCCGTTTATTGGAGCAGGAAGTAGCTGCGCAAGATGAACTTGAGCGGTCAGAGATCTTAGCACCTGTTAGCGGTAAAATTCAGGGATTAAAAATTCACACCGCAGGGGGTGTAATATCGCCCGGCGAGTTGCTAATGTCCATTGCACCTAAAACTGAAGAGTTAATTGTAGAGGCGAGGGTCGATCCTAAGTCGGTTGATCAGATCCACCCGGGTCGATCCGCAAGAATGCACTTTACATCTTTCTCCTCATCTGTAACTCCCACAATTCATGGCGAAGTCAAAAGTATTTCCTCAGATTTGCTTGTGGGAAAAAATAATGAGCAATACTACCTCGCTCGCTTAGAGATTCCTAGCGATTCACTTAATGAAGAGATAGGAGGGAAAATAACTGCAGGAATGCCTGTTGAAGTTCACATTACAACAACCGAGCGCGCGGCAATCAGTTATTTTCTAAAGCCAATTACTGATCAATTCAATCGAGCATTTAATGATGATTGATGTCAGCATTTGCTCTTGAGAAATTTTTATGAACTATTACATTTCTTTTTTAATAGTCCTACTTTTTTCTGGATGCTCGCCAAGCGGGCCCATAATTGAGTTACCAGAAGCAAAAATAATAATGCGTCAAGTTAATCCCTTGATTGACAAGATTGAGCGCTATAAAACAATAAAAGGCTCATACCCTCTTGAAATTTATCAGTTGCCCCTTGATCAGAGCGACAGAGAAGTTATCAAGAGCAGAGGCTTAACGTATTCGCAAAATGATTCAACTCAATTTGAATTATCGTTTAGATTTACACATGGGATTTCAAATCCAATTTGCTCATACTGGAGTGATCTCAAAAAATGGCAATGCCTCTTGAAATAAAGTCACCATAGATTATGTTGATAAAAATCACGTTATGTGGAGGTATTCCTTTAACTCGACGCCCTAGGTCCAAAGATCCCACCTTCGTCGATTGATACCCATATAAATCAAAGAGTTACGGTGAAAAATTGGATTTTTGAGCGTACCTTTTTCATGAGCAAGCCCGCCCAAATAAAGTACTGCACTAAGAGTGGCTAACACAAAACCTCTCGACGAAGCGCAAGCAGATGATGGAGCAGGCGAGCTTGAGCAAGGCCAGATGAGTGTCTAGTTGTCGCTCGAAACGGATCCAGAGCCCGCAATCCAGGAATGCGTGCGCTCGACCACCCAGCGATGGCGCCCGAGCCGTTCACTGCTCTCGACGCCACGTCGTGCAATGCGCACTTGGATGCCACGCTCGCGTAGCGCCTTGCGGCACTTGTCGTAGTCGTAGCCCTTGTCTGCGTGCAGCTTGTCCGGTCGTCTCCTTGGCCTGCCTTGCAAACCTCCTACAGGTCGCACGGCGTCGATCACACTCTCCAAGAACATCGAGTCGTGCCTATTGGCTGCGCTCACCAATATCGCCAGCGGCACGCCGCGAGCATCTGTCAGGACATGGCGCTTGCTGCCGAGCTTGCCCCGCGATCACGAAGGCAG
>NZ_BAAJYR010000195.1:0-6487 GCF_057546605.1 Acidovorax sp. KPB24-03
CGGGTCCAGCTGGGCGGCGCAGAAGGCGATGCGGCGGCGGCCCCGGTCCAGCAGGTGGCGGGTGATGGCCGCGCCCGCATCGGTCTGCGAAAAGCCCACGCAGGCGACGTCCGGCGCCGTGCTGGTCTCCATCAGGTGCACGCAGGGCACGCCGCTGCGGGCGATGAGCTGGCGGGCGGTTTCGCTGCGGTCGAACCCGGTGACCAGCAGGCCGGCGGGCCGGTGGGGCAGGTAGGTGCGCAACAGCAGCTCTTCTTCGGTGGTGTCGTAGTGGGTCACGCCAATGAGCGGGTGAAAGCCCTCGGGGAACAGCGTGCGGTGCACCGCCTCCAGCAGATCGACGAAGAGCGTGTTGGACAGCATGGGCACCAGCACCAGCACCTGGGTGCTGCGCTGGGAGGCGAGGGCGCGCGCCGCCGGATCGGGCACGTAGCCCAGGCGGTCGGCCGAGGCGCGCACGCGCTCGGCCAGTTGCGCGTCCACGCTGCGTTCGCCGCGCAGCACGCGCGAGACGGTGATCGGGCTCACGGCGGCATCGCGCGCCACGTCATCGAGCGTGATGCGGCCGCTGGAACGGCGGGGGCGGCGGGTGGCGTCGGTCAAGGGTTAATCCGGAGCAGTCTGGGTGGCATTGTTTCCTAAGATAGCGCTATCTTTCACAGGGTAAACAAGCATGCGGCGACCGATGGCGCTGTAGCGTGCGGCAAACCCGGCCCAGCCACCCGCGGTGCGGCGCCATGCCCCACCGCATTTCTTCGAATTCAATGGATAGCGCTATCTCAATGTTTCGCCCGCAGGCCATCGTCGTGATGGGCGTGTCGGGCTGTGGCAAGTCCAGCGTCGGCGAGTCCTGCGCGCAGGCCCTGGGCTGGACGCTGCACGAAGGCGACGCCTACCACGCCCCTGAGAGCATCGCCAAGATGCGGGCCGGCACGCCGCTGACCGATGCCGACCGCGCCGGCTGGCTCGGCCGCCTGGCCCGGTTGCTGGACTCCAGCGAAGGCGGGCCGGGCGTGGTGCTGACCTGCTCCGCGCTGCGCCGCAAGTACCGCGACCGCCTGCGCGAGGCGCACCCGGCGCTCGGCTTCGTCTTCCTGAAGCTGGGCTATGACGAAGCGCTGGTGCGCGTGCAGTCGCGGCCCGGCCACTTCTTTTCGCCCGCCCTGGTGGCCGACCAGTTCGCCACGCTGGAATCGCCCGAAGGCGAGCCCGGCGTGCTGACGCTCGATGCCACGCAGCCCATCGCCACGCTGGTGCAGGACTCCGTGGCCTGGGTGCGCGGCCCCGAGGCTTTCACCCCCGAAAAAACAGGCCGCGACACAGCGGCAGGAGACAACGCATGAGCAGTCCGCAGCCGCCGACGAGGGATCTGGCCGCCCCGTCCGCCCCGTCTTCTTCCCCACACGCGCCACCCCGCCGCAAGCCGGCGCTGCAGCGGCTGGCCGAGCTGTTCATGGTGCTGGCGCTCGCCGGCATGGTGGTGGCGGTGTTCGTCAACGTGGTGCTGCGCTATGTGTTCCACACCAGCATCGTGTCGTACGAAGAGGTCTCGCGCCTGCTGTTCGTCTGGCTGGTGGCGGTGGGCTCCATCGTCGCGGCCTTCGAAGGCAAGCACCTGGGCTTCGACATGCTCACCTCGCGCGTGAAGGGCGGGGCGCGCAAGGGCCTGTTCTGGGTGAGCCAGTTGCTCGTGGCGGTGTGCATGGTGCTGCTGCTGAAGGGCTCCTGGGAGCAGGTGGTGGCCGGCATGAGCAGCTACAGCACGGTGCTCGGCTACCCGCTGGCGCTGGCCGCAGCCGCCACGCTGGTGCTGGCGGCCGGCCTGCTGGTGGCCCTGGTGTTCGACCTGCTGCGCGGCGAGCCGCCCACGCCGGCCGGCCCGGCGGGCGATATCGAATAAGGGGCCGGACATGATCGTGACCGCGATTTTTCTGCTGGTGCTCATCGGCGGCATGGTGATCGGCATGCCGATCGCCCACGCGCTGGTGCTGACGGGCGTGGCCCTGATGTGGCACCTGGACTTCTTCGACTCGCAGTTGCTCGCGCAGAACCTGCAGGCCGGCTTCGACAACTTTCCGCTGCTGGCGGTGCCCTTCTTCATCCTGGCGGGCGAACTGATGAATGCGGGCGGGCTGTCGCGCCGCATCATCGACCTGGCGCGCGCCTTCGTGGGGCACATCCGCGGAGGCCTGGGTTTCGTGGCCATCGGCGCCGCGGTGCTGCTGGCCTCGATGAGCGGCTCGGCCATCGCCGACACCGCGGCCCTGGCCACCATCCTGCTGCCGATGATGCGCCAGCAGAACTACCCGCCCAGCTACAGCGCGGGCCTGCTGGCATCGGGCGGCATCATCGCGCCGATCATTCCGCCGTCGATGCCGTTCGTGATCTACGGGGTGACGACCAACACCTCCATCAGCAAGCTGTTCCTGGCGGGGGTGTTTCCCGGCCTGATGATGGGCATCTTCCTGATCCTGGCCTGGTGGTGGATCGCCCGCAAGCACCAGCTGCCGTCCATGGAGCGCGTGGAATGGGGTGCGCGCATGAAGGCGCTGGTCCACAGCTTCTGGGCCATGATGATGCCGGTCATCATCCTGGGCGGGCTCAAGGGCGGCATCTTCACGCCGACCGAAGCCGCCGTGGTGGCCGCGGTCTACGCCCTGTTCGTGTCGATGTTCGTGTACCGCGAACTCACCTGGGCCCAGTTGTACGAGGTGTTCCTGGCAGCGGGCAAGACCACCGCCGTGGTGATGTTCCTGTGCGGCGCGGCCACTGTGACGGCTTACATGATCACCCTGGCCGACCTGCCCGCCATGCTGGCGGACAGCTTCTCCGGCGTGATGGGCAATCCCATCGTGTTCATGGCGCTGATGATGCTGTTCCTGCTCGTCGTGGGCACGGCCATGGACCTGACGCCCACCATCCTGATCTTCGGGCCGGTGTGCCTGCCGCTGGCGGTGAAGGCCGGCATCGATCCGGTGTACTTCGGCTTCATGTTCATCTATGTGGGATCGCTCGGCCTCATCACGCCGCCCGTCGGCACGGTACAGAACGTGGTGGCGGGGGTGGGTGGTCTGCGCATGGAGACCGTCATCAAGGGCACCACGCCGTTCCTGCTGATGTACGTGGTGCTGCTGGTGCTGTTCGTGCTGTTCCCGGTGCTGATCACCGGCCCGCTGCGCTGGCTGCATTGAGCCGCCGCCGGCCCCGATTTCCAATGGTTTCGTTTTCCCTCTCTCTTCAGCGCTTTCAATACAAGGAGACAAGCATGCGTATCCGTTTCGCTCTCGCCGGCCTGGTGGCCGCACTGGTGGCCGCCGGGGCCGCCCAGGCCCAGGACTTCAAGCCGCGCCTCGTGCGCTTCGGCTATGGCCTGGTCGACGATTCCAACCAGGGCCGCGCGGCGCGCCTGTTCGCGCAGGAGGTCGAGAAGGCCTCCGGCGGCAAGATGAAGGTGCGCACCATCGGCAACGCCGCCCTGGGCTCCGACACCCAGATGCAGCAGGCGCTGATCGGCGGCGCGCAGGAGATGATGGTGGGCTCCACCGCCACGCTGGTGGGCATCGTGCCCGAGATGGCCGTGTGGGACACGCCGTTCCTCTTCAACAACGTGAAGGAGGCCGATGCCGTGCTCGACGGCCCGGTCGGCGAAAAGGTCAAGGCCAAGCTGGAGCCCAAGGGCATGGTCGGGCTGGTCTACTGGGAGAACGGCTTTCGCAACCTCACCAACAGCAAGCGCCCCGTCAACAAGCTGGAAGACCTGGGCGACATCAAGCTGCGCGTGATGCAGAACAACGTGTTCCTGGACAGCTTCAAGGCCCTGGGCGCCAACGCCGTGCCGCTGCCGTTCTCGGAACTGTTCACCGCCCTGGAAACGCGCGCGGTCGATGGGCAGGAGAACCCGTTCAACACGGTGGTGTCCAGCAAGTTCTACGAAGTGCAGAAGTACCTCACGGTGACCAACCACGTGTACAGCCCGTGGATCGTCACCGTCAGCAAGAAGTGGTGGGACACCCTCTCCGCCGCGGAAAAGAAGGTGCTGCAGGACGCCGCCGTCAAGAGCCGCGACTTCGAGCGCAAGGACACGCGCGAAGAAGCCGCCAAGGCCCTGGCCGACCTCAAGACCAAGGGCATGCAGGTCAACGAGCTGCCCGGCTCGGAAGCCAACCGCATGCGCGAGAAGCTCGCCAGCGTGAACACCGGCATCGCCAAATCGGTCGGCCAGGAAACCTGGGACGCGGTGAACGCGGCCGTCAAGCAGGCGCGCGGCGCCCAGTAACCCGGCACGCATGGGCTCGCCCCGCGGCCACGGGCCGGGGCGGGCCGACACATGCCCTTTGCCTACAGACGGAGCGGCCTGCGGGTTTACCATGGGCGCTCCGCCAGCCCGTTGCCAACACCCGCCAGCATGCCCATCCACGACACCGTTGAAGCCGTTACCCGGCGCATCCGCGAGCGCAGCGCGCCCACCCGCGCCGCCTACCTTGCCCAGCTCGAAGCCCATGCACACCGCGACCGCGGTGCCGACCGACTGGGTTGCGCCAACGTGGCGCACGCCTTCGCCGGCATGCCCGGCAACGACAAGCTGCGCGTGGTGGCCCAGAAGGCACCCAACGTTGGCATCGTCAATGCCTACAACGACATGCTCTCGGCCCACGCGCCGCTGCAGCACTACCCCGATCTGATCAAGGACGAGGTCCGAAAGCACGGCGCCACCGCGCAGGTCGCCGGCGGGGTGCCCGCCATGTGCGACGGCGTCACGCAGGGCACGCCCGGCATGGAGCTGAGCCTGTTCAGCCGCGACGTGATCGCCATGGCCACGGCGGTGTCCCTGAGCCATGACGTGTTCGACGCCGCGCTCATGCTGGGCGTGTGCGACAAGATCGTGCCCGGCCTGCTCATCGGCGCGCTGCAGTTCGGCCACCTGCCCACCGTCTTCGTGCCGGCCGGGCCCATGACCTCGGGCCTGTCGAACAACGCCAAGGCCAAGGTGCGCGAGCAGGCCGCGCAAGGCCTGGTGGGCCGCGCCGAACTGCTGGCCGCTGAATCCGCCGCCTACCACAGCGAAGGCACCTGCACGTTCTACGGCACCGCCAACAGCAACCAGATGCTGCTGGAAGCCATGGGCCTGCACGTGCCCGGCACCGCCTTCATCAACCCCGGCCAGGCGCTGCGGCAGGAGCTGACCCGCGAGGCCGCGCGCACCGTGCTCGGCCCCGCGTGCCCGCCCATCGGCAAGGTTATCGACGAGCGCGCCATCGTCAACGCCATGTCGGCCTTGCTCGCCACGGGCGGCTCCACCAACCACCTCATCCACTGGGTGGCCGTGGCGCGTGCGGCCGGCATCGTCATCGACTGGGACGACTTCGCCGCGCTGTCGCACGCCGTGCCGCTGCTGGCCCGCGTGTACCCCAACGGCAGCGCCGACGTGAACCAGTTCCAGGCCGCGGGCGGCCCGGGCTACGTGTTGCGCGAACTGCTCGATGCCGGCCTGATGCACGAAGACGTGCTCACCGTGCGGCCCGGCGGCATCCGCGAATACACCCGGCTGCCCCATGGCAACGCCGAAGGGCGCCTGGGCTGGACCGACATCGGCGCCAGCGGCGACGACGGCGTGCTGCGCCCGGCCACCGCGCCGTTCAGCGCCACCGGCGGCCTCAAGCTGCTGCAGGGCAACCTGGGGCGCAGCGTGATCAAGGTCTCTGCCGTGCCGGAAGACCGCCACGTGGTCGAGGCGCCCGCCGCCGTGTTCGGCTCGCAGGCCGAACTGCAGGCCGCCTTCCAGGCCGGGCAGCTGGACCGCGACGTGATCTGCGTGGTGCGCTGGCAAGGGCCGCAGGCCAACGGCATGCCCGAGCTGCACAAGCTGACCCCGCCCCTGGCCGTGCTGCAAGGCAAGGGATACCGCGTGGCGCTGGTGACCGATGGCCGCATGAGCGGCGCATCGGGCAAGGTGCCGGCCGCCATCCACGTCTCGCCCGAAGCCAACGCCGGCGGCGCGCTGGCGCGGGTGCAGGACGGCGACGTCATCCGGCTGGACGCCGTGGCGGGCACGCTCGACGTGCTGGTCGATGCCGCCACCTGGCAGGCCCGCACGCCCGCCGTGCTGCCGCCCGCACAGGCCGAAGACAACGCCCACGGCTGGGGCCGTGAACTGTTTGCCGGATTCCGGCGCAACGCGCTCAGCGCAGAAGAGGGAGCCTGCTCGTGGCTGTGAACGACGACGACACCAACCAGCAGAACCACGGCAACGCGGCCTTCACCGCCGTGCAGGTCATGCGCGACGCGCCGGTCATCCCGGTCATCGTGCTCAACGATGTGGCCCACGCCGTGCCCATGGCCCGCGCCCTGGTGGCTGGCGGCATCCGCATGCTGGAGGTGACGCTGCGCACCCCGCAGGCCCTGGCCTGCATGGAAGCCATCGCCCGCGACGTGCCCGAAGCAGTGGTCGGCGCCGGCACCGTGCGCAGCGCGGCCGATGCCCAGGCCG
>NZ_BAAJYR010000196.1:0-6436 GCF_057546605.1 Acidovorax sp. KPB24-03
GCACCGGGCGCCGCGGCGCCAGCGCCGCCGGCCTGCCAGGCCACGGGCTGCACCACGATCGGATCGCCGGGCTTGCCGCGCGGCAGCTTCTGGAAGCCGTCCACCATGACCTTTTCGCCCGTCTGCAGGCCTTCGAGCACCACCCAGTTCGTGCCCTGGGCCGGCCCGAGCTTGATGGGGCGCGGCGTGAGGTGGTTGTCCGCGCCCACCACCATCACGGTGTCGCCCTTGGCCGAGCGGGTCACCGCCTGCTGCGGCAGCAGCACGCCGCCGGCCACCTGGGCCTGCTCCAGGCGCACGCGCACGTAGAGCCCCGGCAGCAGCTGGCGGTCGGTGTTGGGGATCTCGGCGCGCAGCGTGACCTGGCCGCTGGTCGGGTCCACCGTCAGGTCGGTGAAGAGCAGCTTGCCGGTCTGGGGATAGAGGCTGCCGTCTTCCAGCACGACGCTCACGCTGGCCGAGCCCTTGCCGGCCTGCTTGTACTTGCCGCTGGCCAGGCCCGCCTTGAGCTTGAGCGCTTCGGAGGCGGACTGCGTGAAGTTCACGTACAGCGGGTCGATCTGCTGGATGACCGCCAGCTCGGTGGCCGAGCCCTGGCCCACCAGCGCGCCTTCGGTCACCAGCGCGCGGCCGATGCGGCCGGAAATGGGGGCGGTCACGGCCGCGTAGCCCACGTTGATCTGTGCCGTGGTCACGGAGGCGCGGGCGGCGGCGAGGTTGGCCTCGGCAGTCTTTTGCGAGGCGACGGCGTTGTCGTATTCCTGCTTGCTGATCGCGTTGACGGCCACGAGCGGCTTGTAGCGCTCGGCCAGCGCGCGGGTCTGTGCCACGTTGGCATCGGCCTGCGCCACGCTCGCCCGGGCGCTTTCCAGCGAAGCCCGGTAAGGCGCGTCGTCGATGGCGAAGAGCTTTTGCCCAGCCTTCACGTCGCTGCCTTCGGTGAACAGGCGTTTTTGCAGGATGCCCGCGGCCCGTGCACGCACTTCGGCGACGCGGGAGGCCTCCAGCCGGCCGGGCAGTTCGGTCACGAGGCCCACGTCGCCGGGCGCCACGGTGACCACGCCCACCTGGGGCGGGGGAGGGGCGCCGCCACCGGCCTGGGCCGGGGCTTCGCTCTTGCCGCAGGCCACCAGGACGGTGGCGGCGACCAGGCTGAGGCAAAGGGCCACGACCCGGCGTGCGGGGTGGAGGGCGGCAGCGGAAACGCCAAGATCGTCACTGAGGCGAAGCATGAAAGTCCTTCCGGAAATGCGCTGATTGAAAAGGCCATGCAGGCACGGAGATGTCTTTGATCGGCATCAACCAAGCAGATGGCCCTTGAATTCGGTGCGCGATTATACATACAAACATGAATGTATAATTGCTGCGGAGCGCTGGCGCCGCCCTTTCCACGGGGTGGGCAATGCCAGAAAAACGCGGACATCGAACACAAAAGGAGACATGCCCCATGGCCCGACGCACCAAAGAAGACGCCGTTGCGACACGCAATAGTTTGCTGGATGCGGCCGAGCAGGTCTTTTACCAGAAGGGTGTGTCGCACGCGTCGCTCAACGAGATCGCGCAGGCCGCCGGCGCCACGCGGGGCGCCATCTACTGGCACTTCAAGGACAAGGTCGATCTGTTCAACGCGATGATGGAGCGCGTCACCCTGCCGCTGGAGCGCGCCAATGGCGAATGCGAGAGCAACGAAGACATGGCGCCGCTGCAGCGCATGCGCGGCGTAATCGACCTGGTGCTGCGCAACCTGGCGCAGGACCAGCGCATGCAGCGTGTCTTCGAGATCGCTTTCTTCCGGGTGGAATACGTCGAGGAATTGGCGGGCGTGCGCGACCGGCACATCGCCGCCTGCGGCGCCTTCCGCGAGCAGCTTGCCAACGACCTGCGCCTGGCCGCCGAAAGCCAGAAGGTGCAGCTGCCCATGCCCCCGCAGATCGCGGCCATCGCCTTGCAGGCGATCTTCGAAGGGCTGCTGCAGGGCTGGATCCTGAACCGCGCCAATTTCGACCTCCCGGCGACCGGGCGTGCCTCGGTGGACGCCTACCTGCGCGGGCTGGGCCTGGAGCTGCCCCCGTTGCCGGACTGGCTGCAGGATTGCTCTTTGCGGGACGTGTGCCCGCACGCCGCGAGGGCCGTGCCATAATCGCCGACTGATCGGGCCGCAATGGCCCGCTGTGCGGCTGTAGCTCAGTGGATAGAGTATTGGCCTCCGAAGCCAAGGGTCGTGGGTTCGATCCCCGCCAGCCGCACCATCGATGATCGCCGCAGTGCCGGACAACGCACTGGGTTCTCCCTCTTTTTCCATTCCTTCCGATTCGCGTCCGGCGTTATCCCCGCATTAGCGGCGCCTGCGCAACGCATCGCGCTTTTCACGCCGTTCCAGCCACAACGACAGCGCCACGCGCGCGGCCAGCAGGGCCACGGTGGTGGCCAGGGCGCCGGTGGACAAGGGCGCT
This sequence comes from Acidovorax sp. KPB24-03, assembly GCF_057546605.1. Taxonomy (NCBI): domain Bacteria; kingdom Pseudomonadati; phylum Pseudomonadota; class Betaproteobacteria; order Burkholderiales; family Comamonadaceae; genus Acidovorax; species Acidovorax sp. KPB24-03. The sequence goes on from NZ_BAAJYR010000196.1 coordinate 2,454, forward strand.
GCCGGAGCCGCTTGCATGGCGGGCGCGGGCAAAGGCGTGACGGGCGTGAGCGCCGAGTTGGCGTCGGCCCCGCCCTTGCGGGGCTCGACCGGGTCGAGCAAGGCCTCGGGGGCGGCGGCATGCGAGCCGTGCTCGGCCGCATACACCTTGGTGAATTCCGCGCCCAGCAGGAAGATCTGCGCGGCGTAATACACCCAGATCAGCACGACCGCGATGGCGCCGGCGGCGGCATAGGTCGAGCTCAGGCCCGCCTTGCCCACATACAGGCCGATCAGCACCTTGCCCACCTCGAACAGCACGGCGGTCACCGCAGCGCCCACCCACACGTCGCGCCAGGCGATCGGCACCGAGGGCATGAACTTGAAGATCATCGCGAACAGCACGCAGCTGATGCTCATCGACAGCAGGGTGTTGATGCCCATCAGCATCAGCTCCCAGCCCGGCATCAGCGCGCCGAGCCAGGTGCCCGCCGCCGCCACCGCCGCGCTGACGGTGAGCGAGGCCATGAGCAGGAAGGCCAGGCCCAGGATCAGCCCGAACGACAGGAAGCGCGCGCGCAGCAGGCCCCAGATGCCGCTCGGCTTGGCGGGCTCCGGCACGTGCCAGATGCGGTCGAGCGCGCTCTGGATCTCGCCGAACACCGTGGTCGCGCCGATGCCCAGCAGCACTAGGCTGATGGTGCTGGCGATGATGCCTTCTGTGGGCTCGCGGGCGCTCTTGATGAGGCCCTGGATGGCGAGCGCGCCGTCGCGCCCCACCAGGCCGGAGATCTGTCCTTCGATGGTGCCGCGCACCGCGTCCTGGCCGAACACGGCACCGGCGATGGAGATCACGATGACGAGCAGCGGCGCAATGGAGAACGCGGTGTAGTAGGAGATGGCGGCCCCCATGCTGGGGGCGTAGTCGTCGAGCCAGGCCTGGCAGGATTTCTTGGCGAGTCGAAAAAGGGTCGAGGCGTTCATTGCGGTTCCGGGGTCAGGCCTCTGGTGTAACCAATCGCATTGCCGCAGGCTGTAGGAGGGGGCCGGAAGCGCCCTTCGCCGGTCCCGTTCGTTCCCCACGGGGAGCCCGTCCGATGCAGCGCGAGGGCGCCGTCCCACACGGGGGCGGCCGCGGGCGGTGCGGTAATCCGGTCATTCCCAGAACCTTTGCGAGGTCCGTGCATGTCCCGTTCGCACCGCCAGTGTTCCGATAAAGCCAAGCCCCGGGAGATTAAGCGCCAGCGCCAGCGGGAGGCGATGTTCAAGCCGGCGGGGCGGGGCGGCGTGCCGTTCTATCCCGACCCCGAACCGCCCGTGTGGAAACCGCTGGGCTGATGCCACGCCCGCCGTGCCAGCGCGCTACGGCGTGACGCAGGCCCCATCCACGAACACCCGCAACTCGCCGCTCTGGAAAGCGGTCCACTGCTCGTCGCTGGTGAGCGGCGCGGTCACGACGACGGCCACGCGGTCCTGCGGCGTGGTGTGGGCGGAAAAATCGATGCGCAGGTCTTCGTCGCACAGGCGTGCCTGCGAGAAAGGGTGGCGCCGCTCGATGTAGTAGAGCTGCGTGGAGGCATGCGCCCACAGCGCCTGGCCGTTCGACAGCAGGAAGTTGAACGTGCCGTGTGGGGCGATGCGCGCGGCCAGTTCGCGCAGGGTGATGGTCAGCTCCGGAATGCTGGGCACGCCCGCGTGGGACTTGGCCAGCTCCTGCATGATCCAGCAGAAGGCATGTTCGCTGTCCGTCGTGCCCACGGGGTGGAAGTGCGAATGCAGCCGCGGGCGGAAGTCCTTGAGGTCGCCGTTGTGCGCGAACACCCAGTACCGGCCCCACAGCTCGCGCACGAACGGGTGGCAGTTCTGCAGCGAGACGCTGCCCTGCGTGGCCTTGCGGATGTGGGCGATGACGTTGCGGCTCTGGATGGGGTAGCGGCGGATCAGCTCGGCCACGGGCGAATCCACCGCGCGTTGGTGGTCCACGAAATGGCGCAGGCCCTTGTCTTCGAAGAACGCGATGCCCCAGCCGTCGGAATGGTCCGCCGTGTTGCCGGCACGCTGCGCGAACCCCGTGAAGCTGAACGTCACGTCGGTCGGCGTGTTGGCATTCATTCCGAGCAACTGGCACATGGGCTTTGGGAGAAAAGAAAGAAAAGGACGAAGGGCGGAAGGCCAGGGACGGGATCGGGTTCAGCGGCCCGGCGCCGCGGTCTTGGGCGCGCGCAGCTGCCACGCGGCCACCAGCGCCAGCAGGCACAGGCCGGTGAGCAGCAGGAAGGTTTCGCCGAAGGCGGCGATGCGCGCCGGGCTGCTGACCGCGTTCTGCAGCGAGTCGCCATGCGCGGCGATGCGCCATTCGAGCACGATCCCGCACAGGCTCACGCCGGCTGCGCCGCCCAGCATGCGCACGAAGCTGATGGCGCTGGAGCCCTGCGCGATGAGCGGCTTGGCCAGCGGCCGCATGGCCCCCAGGTTGAGCGAGGGCAGGATGAACCCGAGCCCGATGCGCCCCAGCACCGCGAACACCACCAGCATCCACAGCCCGCTGGTCAGATCGACCAGCACCATGAGCGCGAACGAGATCGCCAGCAGCGCCAGGCCCGTGCCCACCAGCCAGTGCGTGGGGTGCCGGTCGGCCAGCCGGCCCACGATGGGAATGGTGATGGCCAGCACGATGCCGGCCGGCAGCATGATGGTGCCCACGTGCGAGGCCGACAGCTGCAGGCCCAGCTGCATGAACACCGGCAGCAGGTAGGTGGAGCCGAAGAGCGCCGTGCCGTAGATGAAGGCCACGATGCTGCCCATGGCGAACTGCCGGTATTCGAAGAGGCGCAGGTCCATGAGCGGCGTGGCGCCGCGCGCCAGTTGCCGGCGCTGCCACGCGATGAAGACGGCCAGGGCCGCGAAGGCCGCCAGCAGCAGCGCGCCGGCCTGCAGGCCTGGCCCGCCGTGCAGCGCCACCAGGCCGTTGAGCAGGCACAGCGTGCCGACCGCGCCCAGCACCAGCCCGCGCCAGTCCAGCGCGTTGCCGGACTGGCCGGCCACGGCGCCGCCGGGGCTGCTGACCGGCACGAACCGATAGGCCAGCGCGATGGAGGCGATGCAGAACGGCACCACCATGAAGAAGATCGAGCGCCAGCCGAACCAGTCCACCAGCAGCCCGCCGATGCTCGGGCCGATGGCCGGGGCCAGGACCACGCCCATGCCGAAGATGCCGCTTGCGCGGCCCTGCTCGTGCGGCTGGAAGGCATAGAGGATGATGACCGCCGGAATCGGCTGCACCACGCCCGCGGCCAGCCCTTCGAGCACCCGGGCGGCCAGCACCAGCCCGTAGTGGCTGGCCACGCCGCCGCCGATGCCTCCCACCAGCAGCAGCACCATGGCGCCCACGTAGGTCGCGCGGTAGCCGAAGCGGGCCAGCAGCCAGGGGGTGGTGAGCATGGCGACCGTGGTGGCCACCATGAAACCCGACGACACCCACTGCGCGCGTTCCTGGCCGAGCGTGAAGTAGTGGCTCATGTCGGGAATGGCCACGTTCACGATGGTCGACGACATGATGGAGGCCATCGTGCCGACCATCACGGACAGCAGGAGCAGCCAGCGGTAGCGCTCGCCGTACCGTTCGCGCAGCAGGGCGGTGGAGCCGGGACCGGTCATCGGGCGGAAATCGGGCAGGGGCCGGCCGGATCAGGTCCGCTCGGACCAGAGCTTTCCGCCGGTGGCCCAGTTCTCGCGCTTGACGTCGGTGATGAGGATGTCCACCGAGTCGGGCGAGCCGCCGAGGATTTCCACCGACACGCGGGTGATCTCTTCCACCAGCTTCTTCTTCTGTTCGATGGTGCGGCCTTCCATCATTTCGATGTGGTACGTCGGCATGTCGGTCCTTCAGGGAGTTCAAAAAAGGGAGCGGCCATCATATCGGCGCGCCGGTTGCCGCGCCCTGTGGCGCGGAGCCCGTTCCGGCCGCGCACCGGGGGCACAGGCAGGCGGTGCCGCGCTGGCCGG
>NZ_BAAJYR010000197.1:0-6411 GCF_057546605.1 Acidovorax sp. KPB24-03
CCGCGACGCCCCAGCCACTGGCGGTGCGGCGGCACCGGCACGGGCACGCCGGGCTGCGGCGCAAAGCGCATCAGCTTGGCGGTGGGCGTGAGGAAATACAGCGCCTGCTCGTGCACGTGGCCGCAGAACACGTAGCGGATGGCGGGGTCGAGCTGGCTGGCCGCGGCCATGCTGCGCTCGGCCGCGCCCGCGTCCTGCACGTAGTGCCAGTGGCTGGGCTGGTCGGCGCTGGCGTGCACCAGCAGCGTGTTCGCACCCAGGCGGCGCGTGAGCGGCAAGGTGGCCAGAAAGGCCCGGTGGTGCGGCGACAGCTGCGCATGCGTCCACTGCGCGCTCTGGTCGCCCATCTGGGTGGGCGTTGCGGGCGGGTCCAGCGCCGCGACGTCGTGGTTGCCCAGCACGCAGGGCGCGCCTTGCGCCGCCAGGGCCATGGCCTGCTCGACGACGGCCACGGGGTCGCCGCCGTAGCCCACCAGGTCGCCCAGCAGCGCGAACTGCTCGGCGCCCTGGGCGCGGGCATGCGCCAGGCAGGCATCGAGGGCATGGCGATTGGCGTGGATGTCGGCGAGCAGGGCGATCTTCATGGCGGACGCGGTGGGTGCGCGAGGCTGGGGTCAAGGGTGCGAAAAGGCATCGGCCCGCGGGGGCGGGGCCGCCTGCGATGATGGCTCCGAATGGTGCCATTGGCGGGGGTGAGTGCGCGGGAAGCGCAAAAAAGGTGCCATCGCGCGGGTGTCGCGGCGTGCATCGCCGCCGGGTGTCGCTGCGGCGCCCCGCTGGCGCCCGCTTCGATGGAGTGGGTTGCTACATTTTTGGTAGCACCCGAGGCAAATAAAACCCCGGCATCACGGCCAATCAGGCCAGGGAAGCGTATCGGGCCCCACGCAAAAAGCCCCCCCGCGCGTCGGATCGCGGCCGGGGGGCTTTTTTTCAGGCCGATGCCGATCAGGCCAGCGTGATCGTCACGTCGATGTTGCCGCGCGTGGCGTTGGAGTAGGGGCAGACCTGGTGGGCGGCGTCCACCAGTTGCTGCGCCTGGGCGCGGTCCAGGCCGGGCAGGCTGACCTTCAGGCGGGCGGCGATGCCGTAGGCGTTGGGGATCTTGCCCAGATCGACTTCGGCGTCCACAGCCACGTCCTGCGGCACGGCGATCTTCAGCTGGCCGCCCACGGCCTTCAAGGCGCCGATGAAGCAGGCGGAATAGCCGGCGGCGAAGAGCTGCTCGGGGTTCGTGCCCGTGCCGCTGGTGCCGGGGGCGGAGAGCTGCACGTCCAGGCGTCCGTCATCGGTGCGCGAGGCGCCGTCGCGGCCGCCGGTGGTGTGGGCGCGGGCGGTGTAGAGGACTTGGTCGAGCGATGGCATGGTGATTCCTTTGCAGTGAATGCCCGCGGTGCGGGCGGTTGAGGGACAAAAAAGACAACGAAAGCGAGAACGAAAGTGAGGACGGGGCTGCTAGCCGGACCCGATCCGGCGGCGCAGCTGCTGCAGCTGCCGGGTCAGCGCGGTGAGTTCGGGCAGGGTGCACTGGCTGCTTTCCAGCACGCAGGCAGGAATGGCTTCGGCGCGGTCGCGCAGGGCCCGGCCGGCGGGGGTGAGCGTGGTGCGCACACGGCGCTCGTCCTGCGCATCGCGCAGCCGCGTCACCAGGCCCGAGGCCTCCAGGCGCTTGAGCAGCGGGGTGAGCGTGCCGGAGTCGAGGAACAGGCGCTCGCCCAGTTCGGAGACGGTGATGCCGTCGCGCTCCCAGAGCGACAGCATCACCAGATACTGCGGGTAGGTGAGGCCGATGGACTCCAGCAGCGGCTTGTAGAGCTTGGTCATCGCCAGCGATGCGGAATAGAGCGCAAAGCAGACCTGGTTGTCCAGCTGCAGCAGAGCGGGGCTGGGCGTGGAGACCGGGTGGGCGAGGGCGTCGGGGCGGGGCATGGGTTGGATTGTGATGCCCAATTCAATTGTGAGCAATTGAATTGGGCATCACCCCATCGGCGCTGGGGGTTTGACGTGCGGCGTGCAGGCGGCAGCGCCGAATGGGTGTACTGCGGGGCGGTGGAAGGTCCTTTGGCGCGTGCGTCCTGCGGCCGAGGGTGTGCGTCAAAGTGGCCTCCGGCGCAATGAATTCTACGGCGTTGCGCTATTAAAAATATAGCGAAAAGCCTTGACCCGTTGGAGGAGGCCGGGGCTGCCCACTGCCCACTGCCCATGGCCCGGGTAAGGTCAGTAAGCGTACACGCCATGCCCGGTCTTGCGGCCCAGGCGACCGGCGGCCACCATTTCCTTGAGCAGCGGGCAGGGGCGGTATTTGCTGTCGCCGAACTCGGTCAGGTACACGTTCATCACCGCCAGGCACACGTCCAGGCCGATCATGTCCGCCAGCGCCAGCGGGCCGATGGGCTGGTTGCAGCCGAGCTTCATGCCCGCGTCGATGTCCTCGGGCGTGGCCAGGCCCTCGGCCAGCACGAAGAACGCCTCGTTGATCATCGGCACCAGGATGCGGTTGACCACGAAGCCGGGCGCGTTATTCACGGTGATGGGGCTTTTGCCGAGCGACTCGGACAGGGCCTTCACCGTGTCGTGCGTGGCATCGCTGGTCTGCAGGCCGCGGATGATCTCCACCAGCGCCATCATCGGCACCGGGTTGAAGAAATGCATGCCGATGAAGCGGTCGGGCCGCGACGTGGCGGCCGCCAGTTGCGTGATGGAGATCGACGAGGTGTTGGAGGCGATGATGACCTCCGGCGCCACGATGGCGTCCACCTGCTTCAGGATCTTCACCTTGAGCTCGTGGTCCTCGGTGGCCGCCTCGATCACGATCTGCGCGGCCTGGAGGTCGTCGTAGTTCGTCGAGGTGCGGATGCGCGAGAGGGCCGCGTCCTTGTCGGCGGCGGTGATCTTTTCCTTCTTGATGAGCCGGTCCAGGCTGCCGGCCACAGTGGCCAGGCCCTTTTGCACGGCGGCTTCCGAGATGTCCACCATCACCGCGTGGATGCCCGACACGGCGCAGGCCTGCGCGATGCCGTTGCCCATGGTGCCTGCGCCGATGATGCCGACGGTCGTGATCGTCATATAAAGTCTTTCCGGCCAAATAGCCAAATCAAAAAAACAGGGGTTGCGCGGATCGGCGTGATCGTATCGGCAATCGCGGGCGGCGCGGCCGGTGCGCCGCCCCAGCGGCCGCGGCCGCTGGCACAGAGGAGACAACGGACATGTTCGACTACATCGTGATCGGCGGTGGTTCGGCCGGCTGCGTGCTGGCGGGGCGCCTGACCGAAGACCCCGCCGTGCGCGTGTGCCTGCTGGAGGCCGGCCCGCCCGACACCAGCGCCCTCATCCACTGCCCGGCCGGCATCGCCCTGATGGCGCGCACCGGCGCATTCGGCTGGGGGCAGCACACCACGCCACAGCCCGGCCTGAACGGGCGCCGTGGCTACCAGCCGCGCGGCAAGGTGCTGGGCGGCTCCAGTTCGCTCAACGCCATGATCTACCTGCGCGGCCAGCCGGCCGACTATGACCACTGGGCCGCCGAGGGCAACCCGGGCTGGGCCTGGAGCGACGTGCTGCCGTACTTTCGCCGCGCCGAGCACAACGAGCGCGGCGCCGACGCCTTTCACGGCACGGGCGGCCCGCTGAACGTGATGGACCTGCCGGCGCCCCACCGCATCGCGCGCGATTTCATCGAGGCCGGCGTGCAGGCTGGCCATGCCCGCAATCCCGACTTCAATGGCGCCACGCAGGAGGGCGTGGGCTGGTACCAGGTCACCCACCGCGCGGGCGAGCGCTTCAGCGCCGCCAAGGCCTACCTCGCCCCGCACCGCGGCCGGCCCAACCTGGAGGTGGTGACGCACGCGCGCGCCACGCGCATCCTGTTCGAGGGCCGGCGCGCCGTGGGCGTGGAGTACCGCCAGGGCGGGCAGTCGCACACGGTGCGCGCTGCGCGCGAGGTGCTGCTGAGCGCGGGCGCGCTGCTGTCGCCGCAGTTGCTGATGCTGTCGGGCGTGGGGCCGGGCGCGGCGCTGCATCGCCATGGCATCGCCGTGGTGCACGACCTGCCCGGTGTGGGCGAGCATCTGCACGATCATCCCGACGTGGTGCAGGTGATGGACGCGCCGCGCCTGACGGACCTGTTCGGCCTCTCGCCCACCGCCGCGTGGCAGATGCTGCGCGGGGTGCGCGAATGGCGGGCGCACCGGCGCGGCATGCTGGTGACCAATTTCGCCGAAGCCGGCGGCTTCATCCGCAGCCGCCCCGAGGAGGCCGCGCCCGACCTGCAGCTGCACTTCGTGATCGGCAAGCTCGTCGACCACGGCCGCCGCACGCTGCTGGGCCACGGCTACTCATGCCACGTGTGCCTGCTGCAGCCCCTGAGCCGCGGCCGGGTGACGCTGGCCGGTCCCGACCCGCACGCCCTGCCGCTGGTGGACCCGGCCTTCTTCGCCGATCCGGACGATCTGCAGCGCATGGTGCGCGGCGTGCGCCGCATGCGCGAGTGGCTGGCGCAGCCGGCGCTGGCCGCCCATGGCGCGCGCGATATGCCGGCCTCGGCCGCGGCGCAGACCGATGAGGCCATCGGGCAGTTCATCCGCCAGCATGCCGACACGGTGTACCACCCGGTGGGCAGCTGCCGCATGGGGCCCGGCGCGATGGACGTGGTGGGCGCGGACCTGCGCGTGCACGGCCTGGACGGCCTGCGCGTGGTCGATGCGTCGGTCATGCCGCGCATCGTGAGCGGCAACACCAACGCGCCGACCATCATGGTCGCGGAAAAGGCAGTGGACCTGCTGCGCGCAGCGGCCTGAGGCGGATCGCGCAGCTACGCTGCTGGCGGGGCCTCAAGGCGTGTTCCATCAGGCCTGGAACCGCTTGCGCGTGAGCGCCAGCGCCGTCCAGAACGCCACCACCGTGGTGACCACCAGCACCAGGCCGTGGCGCAGCGGGTGCGCGGGCCACTGGTCCATGAACAGCGGGCGCACCAGCTCCACTGCGTTGGCCAGCGGCAGCCAGTCGGACACATGGCGCACCACGGCGGGCAACTGCTCGCGCGGGAAGAACACGCCCGACAGGAACATCATCGGCGTGAGCACCAGCGTGAAGTAGTAGGTGAAGAAGTCGTAGCCCTTGGCCAGCGCGTTGAAGATCAGCGCGATGCTGGAGAACATCACCCCCACGAACAGCAGCACGGGCCAGGCCACGAGCAGCTTGGGGCTGTGGCTGATCTTCAGCGCCAGCATCACGCCCAGGATGGCGGTGACGGTGAACACGGCCTTGAAGGCGGCCCACAGCATCTCGGCCAGCACCACGTTGTCCAGGCTGACCGGCGCGTTCATGATCCCGTCCCAGGTCTTTTGCACGTGCATGCGCGAGAAGGCCGAGTACAGCGCCTCGAAGCTGGCCGCGTTCATGGCGCTCATGCAGATGGAGCCGCTCGCCAGGAACAGGATGTAGGGCACCTGCGTGCCCCCCACGTTCACCTGGCCCACCAGCGCGCCCATGCCGTACCCGAAGGCGACCAGCCACATCAGCGGCTCGGCGATGTTGCCCACCAGGCTGGGGATGGCCAGCTTGCGCCACACCAGCAGGTTGCGCAGGAAGACGGGCCACCAGCGGGCGGACAGCTCGGGCGCGCGCCAGATCGAGGGGGTGGCCGGTCGGGCCGGCGTGGCGGGGCTGGGGTGGGGGGCGGTGGACATGGCGCTATTGTGCGGCGGCCGAGCGACGGGCCGCGGCCGAACTCACAGCACCTTCACCGCCCGGCCGATGTACTGGATCGGGCCGGTGGGCTTGCCGATGGGCGAGCCGCTCGGGGGCTCCAGCGTCAGCTCGAACAACTGGTTGGGCTGCAGCGGCGGCAGCTTTTCCAGCGCCAGCTGCAATGACTGGCCGGGCTGGACCAGTCCCAGCGAGACCGGGCCACTCCAGCTGTCGGCCTTGGTCCAGAACTCCAGCGCGCGGCCCGCGGGCACTTCGGCCACGCCCAGCGGAATGAGCTGGAGCGCGCTGGGCGAACTCGCCTGCACGACCCAGCCGGGCGCCTTGTCCTGCGGTGCCACCAGCACCACCATGAACTGCGGGGGCACGGCCTGCGGCGCCACGCGGGTGACCAGCACCGCGGCCAGCACGGCCGCCATGGCAAAGCCCGAGCCCGCCAGCCCGCGCCACAGGCCCAGGTGGTTCCACCAGTTTCGGGAAGGCCGGGCCGGCGCCGGCCGGGGCGCTGGCGACGCGGCCGGTGAATGGGAATGGGAATGGGCGGCTGGCGCGCTGGCCTGTGCGCCGTCGGCGGCCTGCAGCGAGGCATCGATGCGCGTCCACAGTTGGGCCGGCGGTGCGATCGGCTCGGCCAGCCCGGTCAGCGGCAGCAGCCGCGCTTCCCAGTCGGCCCACGGCGCGCTGCAGGGCCGGGTCCGAGTGGCCCAG
>NZ_BAAJYR010000198.1:0-6365 GCF_057546605.1 Acidovorax sp. KPB24-03
CCAGCCCACGCCGGTCGCGCGGATGTGGGTGGGGTAGATGGCGGCGGCCAGCGCGTTGCAGCCGATCTGCGCGCCCACCACGCCGAAGCCCGAGAGCGCCGCGCCGGCCAGCAGGCCTGTGAGGTTCTGCCCGCTGAAGGCGATCAGCGCGATGAAGCCGGCCGAGGCGGCGTAGGCCGCGCCCAGCACGGTGTAGGCGCTGAAGCGGTCGATGAGCCGGCCCAGCGCGAGCGCACCGACCACGCCGCCCAGGTTGAGCATGGCGGTGGAGAGAATGGCCTTTTCCAGCGGCAGGCCGGCGCTTTTGAGCAGCGTGGGCAGCCAGTTGACCAGGAAGTACATGACCAGCAGGTTCATGAAGAACGCCAGCCACAGCAGCATGGTGGTGGGCAGGCGGCCATGGCGGAACAGCTCGAACACCGAGAAGCCCGCCTGCACCCCAGCAGCCTCGCCGCGCAGCCCGGCCATCACCGTGGCCGGGTCTTCGCCCGGGTAGGCGCTCTTGACGATGGGCTCGTAGCGCGCGGGCGCGGCGCCGCTGGCGGCCAGGTAGCGCAGCGATTCGGGCAGCAGCGCGGCCAGCACCGGCAGCAGCAGCAGGGGCAGCACGCCGCCCAGCACGAACACCGAGTGCCAGTCGAAATGCGCGATGAGCCAGCTGGAGATCAGCCCGCCCAGCGTGGAGCCGAGCGGAAAGCCGCAGAACATCACCGTGACCAGCGTGGCGCGCAGGCGCTGCGGCGCATATTCGCTGGTCAGGGCGATGATGTTGGGCATGGCCGCGCCCAGGCCCACGCCGGTGATGAAGCGGTAGGCCAGCAGCTCGTTCATGCTGGTGGCCCAGGCCGTGAGCAGCGCGAACAGGCCGAAGATGAAGGTGGACAGCAGGATGATCTTCTTGCGGCCCCAGCGGTCGGCGGCCGGGCTGAGCAGGAAGGCGCCGGCCATGAGGCCGAAGAGGCCGGCCGCGAAGATGGGCCCGAACTCCGAGGGCTTGAGCCCCCAGTCTTCCGCGATGCGCGGCGCCACGTAGGCGATGGACTGGGTATCGAAGCCGTCGAGCATGGCGACGATGGCGCACAGCAGCGTCACGCGCAGCTGCAGCGGCCCGAAAGCAGCGCGGTCTGCCGCCGGAATGCCGGCGGCCATGGATGGGGTCATTTTGTCTCTCTCCGTCTTGTAGGGATGGGGGTGGCTCATGGGCCGGGGACCACAGGAAAAATCAAGGCTGGTAGTCAGGCTGCTCCTGCGGTCGGGCCGCGATGAAGGCGGGGTGCCGTTCGGCGTGCGCGTACACGGCCATGGCACGCGCATGGAGCTGGAGGTCGCAGCCTGCGCGCAGCGCGTTGGCCACCTGGGGCACCAGGCACACATCGGCCAGCGTGGGCTGGTCGCCGAAGCACCAGGGGCCGCTTTCGTCACCGTGCCTGGCCAGCAGCCGCTCCACAGCCTCGAAGCCCTCGGCCGCCCAGTGGGCGTACCACGCGTCCTTCTGCGCCGCGCTCAAGCCCAGCGGCCCTTGCAGGTACTTCAGGATGCGCAGGTTGTTGACCGGGTGCATGTCGCAGGCGATGACATGGGCCAGCTCCAGCACGCGGGCACGCAGCCGGGGCTCCAGCGGGATCAGGCGCGGCTCGGGGTGGCGCTGGTCCAGGTAGTCGAGGATGGCCATGGACTGGCCCAGGGCGAAGTCGCCGTCCACCAGCAGGGGGACGGCCCGCGATGGATTGAGTGCCGCATAGTCCGGCGCGCGGTGCTCGCCGGTGCGGATGTTCACCCCGTGGTAGTCGGCAGGCAGCCCTTTGAGGGCCAGCGCGATGCGCACCCGGTACGACGTGGAGCTGTTGAAGAAGCTGTAGAGCTGCACGGCGGGCTCCATGGCGTCAGACCACGTCCACCCGCAGCTCGCCCAGGCGTTCCACGCCCACGACCATGCGGTCGCCGCGCACCACCGGGCCCACGCCTTCGGGGGTGCCGGTGTAGATCAGGTCGCCCGGCTCCAGCCGGAACCAGGTGGAGAGGTCGGCGATGGTCTCGGCCACCGACCAGATCAGGTGCGACACGTCGCTGCGCTGGCGGTCCGCGCCGTTCACGGTGAGCCAGATGCCGGCCTGCTCGAAGTGGCCCACGTCGCTGGCGCGGTGGATGGGGCCGATGGGCGCGGAGGCATCGAAGGCCTTGCCGATCTCCCAGGGCCGGCCCATCTGGCGCATTTCCATCTGCCGGTCGCGGCGGGTCATGTCCAGGCCCACGGCATAGCCCCAGGCGTGCTGCAGCGCGTTCTCGCGGGCGATGTCGCTGCCCGCTTTGCCGATGGCGACCACCAGTTCGGCCTCGTAGTGGAAGTTGTCCGTGCGCGAGGGGTACGGCAAGCGCAGCGTCTCGCCATGGGCCACGGGGATGACGGCATCGGCCGGCTTGCAGAAGAAGAAGGGCGGCTCGCGGTCGGGATCGAACCCCATCTCGCGGGCGTGGGCCGCGTAGTTGCGGCCCACGCAGTAGACGCGGCGCACGGCGAAGGCATCGCCGCTGCCTGCAACGGGCACGGCAGCGGAGGGAGGAGCGGGAAACACGAAGGCCATGGAGATGTCTTTCAAACGGAGAACGAAGATTCAGGATGCGCAGCGGCTCACAGGCGCTCTTCGCGCAGCAGGCCCAGGGCGGCCTGCACCGGGCGGTCGGAATAGCTGAACAGCACCGCGTCCTGCGTCGCGGCCAGCTGCACGGGCGCCCATGAGGGGGCGACGAAGGTGTCGCGCGGGCCGAACTGGAAGGTGCGCTCGCCGATGCGCGCCGTGCCCTGGCCCTCGACCACGCTGAACACGGTCGCATCGGTGGCACGGTAGGTGCGGCCCTGGAAGCCGGCCGGCAGGAACTGCATGAACGTGGCCATGGTGGGCATGGGCCACCCCCCGGTGGCGGGGTTCACGTAGCGCAGCTTGACGCCGTCCCAGGCGTCCAGCTCGCCCTGGCGGAACAGCCGGTCCAGCGCCTCGCGGCTGCGCTCGTAGGGGTAGCTGAAGAGGGGCGAGGTCGAGCCCTCCGCAGCGCGGTGGCGCACCGGCACCATGTTGTGGCCGAAGGCGGCAAAGCTGTGCCCCTCGGCCCGGCTCACGGGCTGCACCGCTTCGGGGTAGTTCTCCGCGAAGCCCGCATCCAGGTGGCCGATGAGGGGAATGTCGAGCCCGTCGAGCCAGACCACGGGCTCGCCGCCGTCCGCCACCGCCGGGTTGCCGTGGTCGTGCCAGGTCCACGAGGGGGTGATGATGAAGTCGCCCGGGTGCATGGTGGTGCGCTCGCCGTTGACGGCCGTGTAGGCACCCTGCCCTTCCACGATGAAGCGCAGCGCCGACTGCGTGTGGCGGTGGCTGGGCGCGACCTCGCCGGGCAGGATGAGCTGCAGCCCCGCATACAGCGTGGAGGTGATGCTGGCGCGGCCGGGCAGGCCGGGGTTCTCCAGGATGAGCACGCGGCGCACGGCCTCCTCGGCGCTGATGACCTCTCCCGCCTGCATGACGAGCGGGCGCACGTCCTCGTATTTCCAGAAGGCGGGCACGGCCCGCGGGCGGGGTTCGCGCGGCACCAGGCTGTGCAGCGACTCCCAGAGCGGGGCCATGCCGTGGCGGGCGATGTGGTCGTAGTAGGCCTGCCGGTCGGCGGATGCGGCGGCAGGCGGCGATGCCAGGGTGGGCGTATCCATGCGTTGTCTCCTGTGTCTGCGGCCAGCCATGCCAAAGCACTCGAATGCGCGCTGCCAGCCGGTCCATGGGGCGGATTATTCGAACCCGTCGATAGTCCGTAAAATCATTTATTGGTCTTATCCATAATCTTTTGGATATACCTTCAACCCACCCACCGACCCCATGGACTGGACCCACCGCCTGCGCCTGCGACAGCTGCAGATGCTTTTGAGCCTGGCGCAGACCGGCAACATGAGCCAGTCGGCGCAGTTGCTCCACACCGCGCAGCCCGCGCTCTCCAAGTGGCTCAAGGAGCTGGAAGAGGACCTGGGCATGGTGCTGTTCGAGCGCCATGCGCGCGGGCTCAAGCCCACGCCCCAGGGCGAGGCGCTGATCGCCCATGCCCGGCGCATCGAGGCCCACCTGGACAGCGCCCGCGACGACATGCAGGCCCTGCGCGACGGGGGCAGCGGGCTGGTGGCGGTGGGCACCTCGGGTGCGTCGGCGTCCGACGTGGTGCCCATGGCGGTGCTGCGCCTGCTGGAGTGGCTGCCGCGCGCACAGATCCGGCTGGCCGAAAGCACCATGAACGTGCTCATGCAGCAGCTGGCCCATGGCGAGCTGGACGTGGTGGTGGGCCGTTCCGCGCCCGAACTGCACGACACCCACATCCACACCGAGATGCTGTACATGGAGCCCATCCACCTGGTGGCACGCCCGCAGCACCCGCTGCTGCGGCAGGAGCGCGCGCTGGAATGGGGCGATCTCATGGCCTACCGCTGGCTCGTCTGGCCGCGCGGCACGCCGATCCGCAATGCGCTGGAGGGCGCGCTGGCAACCGCCGGGCATGCGCTGCCGCAGGGCAGCGTGGAATCCAACTCCGTCACGCTCAACCTCACGCTGCTGGGCCACAGCGACATGATCGGCATGGCCTCGCACCGCGCGGCGCTGCGGTTTTCGCACATGGGCGCGCTGCGCGTGCTGCCGGTGCGGCTGTCGGGCTTCGGCTCGGTGTCGATGTACTGGCGCGAGAACACCACCGACCGGGCGGCGGTGGCCAGCATGCTGCGCGCCCTGCGCGAGGCCGCGGCACCCGCCTCCTGACCGCGCGCCAGGGCGTGCAGGCCCGTGCCGATGGGGGCACCATGGCGGCCTGGGCGCACGGTGCGCCCCCACGCGCAGGAGACGACCCATGGCCCAAGCCACCCACGCAGTTTTCAACCAGTTTTCCGAACGCACCGACTACGACCTGCTCGCCACCGATGCCGCGCTGCAGGACGGGCTGCGCCGCGCGGGTGCGCAAGGCGCCCTGCCCGCCCTGGGCGCCTACGCACGGCAGCTCGGCACGGCCGCGACATGGGCCCTGGCCGAACAGGCCAACCGCCATACGCCGCAACTGCACCGCTTCGACAACCGGGGCCGGCGCATCGACCGGGTCGAATTCCATCCCGCGTGGGACGCGCTCATGGCGATGTACCGCGCGCAGGGCCTGGTCTCCATGCCCTTCGACAGCGACCAGCCCGGCCGCTGGGCCGTCTGGGCCGCGGGCTTTTACCTGCACGGCCAGGTCGAGCAGGGCACCCTGTGCCCCGCCACCATGACGCAGGCCGCGATCCCGCTGCTGCGCAAGGAGCCCGCGCTCTGGGCGCAGCTGGAGGGCAAGCTCCACAGCCGCACCCACGACCCGCGCGACCGGCCCGCGCAGGAAAAATCCAGCGTCTGGCTGGGCATGGGCATGACCGAAAAGCAGGGCGGCTCCGACGTGCGCGCCAACACCACCGTGGCCACGCCCATCGGCGCGGGCGGGCGCGGCGGCGAATACCGGCTGCACGGCCACAAGTGGTTCTTCTCCACTCCGCAGAGCGACGCTCACCTGGTGGTGGCGCGCACCGGCGAGGGCGGCCCCTTCGCCTGCTTCTACGTGCCGCGCTGGCGGCCCGACGGCACGCTCAACGCGGTACACGTGCAGCGCCTGAAGGACAAGGTGGGCAACCGCAGCAACGCCAGCGGCGAGGTGGAATTCGACGGCGCCTGGGGCCTGCTGATGGGCGAGGAAGGCCGGGGCATCCCCACGATCATCGAGATGGCGACCACCACGCGCCTGAACTGCGTGGCCGGCAGCGCCGCCATCCTGCGCCAGGCCACCGTGCAGGCCATCGCCTATGCCCGCCAGCGCCATGCCTTCGGCCGGGCCCTGGCCGAGCAGCCGCTGATGCGCGCCGTGCTGGCCGACCTGGCGCTGGAGAGCGAGGCCGCGCTGGCGCTGCTGATGCGCCTGGCCGAGGCTTTCGAACGCGAGGATGACGGCACCGCCAGCGCGGCCGACCGCGCCTGGAAGCGCGTGATCACGCCCGCCGCCAAGTTCTGGGTCTGCAAGCGCGGCGTGGGGCTGCCGGCGAGGCCATGGAGGTCTTCGGCGGCAACGGCTACGTGCAGGACGGCGTGATGGCGCGCCTCTTTCTCGAATCGCCCGTCAACTCGATCTGGGAAGGCTCGGGCAACGTGATGTGCCTAGACGTGCTGCGCGCCCTGGCGCGCGAGCCCCAGACCGCGTCGGCGCTGCTGCAGGACTTCGCCGACGCTGCGGCCGGCGAGCCGCGCATCCTCGACGCGCTCCGGCCGCTCGAAGGCCTGCTGGCCCTCCCGCCCGAACAGCTGGAGCCCCTGGGTCGCCAGCTCGTGCAG
>NZ_BAAJYR010000199.1:0-6358 GCF_057546605.1 Acidovorax sp. KPB24-03
CCACCATCGGGGCGGTGCACGCGCTGGCTGGAGCGGCGGCTGTCGATGGCGGCGCGCGCGCTGGCCAGGGCCGCCGCATCGGGCTGTCCGTTGAGGGCGCTCTGCAGGGTCTGCAGCTCACCGAGCTTTTCCAGGGCGAAGGCCAGCCAGGATTTCACCTCGGCATCGAGCCGGTCTTCCGACGCCAGGCCGAAAGGCACGTGCAGCAGGGAGCACGAAGGCGCGATCCACAGCGGCCCCCGGTGCTTGGCGGCGATGGCGGCCAGGCGCTCCAGCGCGGCGTCCAGATCGGCCCGCCAGATGTTGCGGCCGTCCACGATGCCGACCGACAGCAGCTTGTGGCTGGGCAGCCAGTCGGTCACGGCGACCAGGTCCTCCGGCGCCCGCACGGCGTCCACGTGCAGGCCGGCCACGGGCAGCTGGCACGCGAGCCGGGTGTTTTCCTGCAGGGGCGAGAAGTAGGTGGCCAGCAGCACCTGGGCGCCGGCGCGGTTGAGCTGCCAGTACGCCGGCTCGAACGCGTGTCGCCAGGCATCGGGCAGGTCCAGGCCCAGGATGGGCTCGTCGATCTGCACCCAGGCCACGCCCTGGCGCTTGAGCCGCGCGAGGATCTGTTCGTACACGTCCAGCAGCGGCTGCAGCAGCGAAAAGCGGTCGAAGCCCTCGGCCTTTTCCTTGCCCAGGTACAGAAAGCTCAGGGGCCCGAGCAGCACCGCCTTGACAGGGTGGCCCAGGGCCTGCGCCTCGGCCACCTCGTCGAACAGGCGCTCGCTGGCCAACCGGAAGGTGGTGGACGGCGTGAATTCCGGCACGAGGTAGTGGTAGTTGGTGTCGAACCACTTTGTCATCTCCAGCGCGAACTGGCTGGCGTGTGGCGTGGCGGGCGCGTGGCCGCAGGCGCCCTGGCCCGACTCGCCCTGGCAGGCGGCCGCGGTGGCGGTGGACTCGCCACGGGCCATCTTGAAGTAGCGGGCCAGTTCGGGCTGGCCGGGCACGAAGCCGTAGCGCGCGGGCTCGGCACCCAGCAGCTGGATGTGGTTGGCCACATGGTCGTAGTAGGCGAAGTCGCCCACGGTGACGAAGGCCAGGCCCGCGTCGCGCTGGGCCTGCCAATGGCGGGCGCGCAGATCGGCGCCCACGGCCTCCAGCGCCTCAGCGGTCAGGTCGCCGCGCCAGTGCTTTTCCAGCGCGACCTTGAGTTCCCGGTGTGCGCCCATGCGCGGAAAACCGAGGGTGTGGGTGGAGATGGGTGATTGGGCCATGGTCGAAATTCCTTTGAATGGGTGGTGCGCTGAGGCAGGCCGCCATGGTCCGGTGATTGCCTTTATTATTCAAACGAAAGTTTTGTGCCCTCATCTTGAGAATATCTAATGAACCAGTCGATCCTGGAAATCCGCCACCTGCGCACCCTGGCCGCCCTGCGCGACAGCGGCAGCCTGGTTCGCGCCGCGCAACTGCTCAATCTCACCCAGTCGGCCCTGTCGCACCAGATCAAGCTGCTGGAAGACCGCTACACCGCGCCCCTGTTCGAGCGCAAGTCCGTGCCACCCCAGTTCAGCGCCACCGGCACGCGGCTGCTGGCGCTGGCCGATGCCTTGCTGCCCCAGGTGGAAGCGGCCGAGCGCGACGTAGCGCGGCTGTCGATGGCGTCCGCCGGTCAACTGCGCATCGCCGTGGAATGCCACACCTGCTTCGACTGGCTGATGCCCGCGATGGACGCCTTCCGCAGCCGCTGGCCCGAGGTGGAGATGGACATCGTGAGCGGCTTTCACGCCGACCCGGTGGGCTTGCTGCACCAGGACCGGGCCGACCTGGCCATCGTGTCGGAGGTGGACGGCGACGAGGCGGGCGTCGACCACCACCCGCTGTTCGGATTCGAGATCCGCGCGCTGCTGGCCAACGGACACCCGCTGGCCGAGAAGCCGTGGCTGGCCGCGCAGGACTTCGCCGACCAGACCCTCATCACCTACCCGGTGCCTGACGAGATGCTGGACATCGTGCGCCAGGTGCTGGAGCCCGCCGGCATCCGCCCACCCCGGCGCACCACGGAACTCACCGTCGCCATGCTGCAGCTCGTGGCGAGCGGTCGCGGCGTGGCGGCCTTGCCGCTCTGGGCGGTGCAAAGCTATCTGGACCGCGGCTACGTCACCGCCCGGCCCGTGGGCGAGCAGGGCCTGATGGGCGAGCTGCACGCGGCCTGCCTGCCGCAGTTGTCGGGCCGGCACTACCTGCAGGACTTCGTTGGCGTGATCCGCGAGACGAGCTTCGTCGCGCTCAAGGCCGTCACGCTGCTGTAGTCGGCGGCGGTGCCGGTGCGTATTTGTCGCCGACCTGTTCGCGCAGGGGATGCGTGTCGTAGACGATCTGCATGGCGCGGATGCGTGGGCTGCCTGGGTCAAAGGTGAAGACATCGACGCAGGTGAAGGTCACCTCGCGGCCGTCGCTCAAAGTCCAGTCGTAGCGGAAGTAGGCCGCGATGCGCACGGTGCCCCCGTCCTGCGGTGCCACCGAGGTGAAGAGGTCCAGCACGGTGATCACGCTGCCATTCGAGGCCTGCGCGAGCCGGTGGAAGAACTCGCGGGCGCCCAGGGTGCCGAGAAAAGGCGAGTGCACGAGCCCGTCGTCTTCGAAGCAGGCGATCAGGGCCTCGGTATCGCTGGCGTGGAGGTGGCCCAGGTAGGCCTTGACGGTGTCGAGCGGGTGCGTTGTCATGCGGTGTCCTTGGTGGGTCGCTGGGGAGATCGCCGCAGCTTGGCGGCGCCGGCGCTGTCCGGCAAGCCACAATCGGTGCCAATACATAAAGGGTGCTTATGTATCTGCGCCATCTGCAATACCTTCGGTCGGTCGTCGAGCACGGCTCTTTTGCCCGGGCCGCACAGGCCTGTGGCGTCTCCCAGCCTGCCATCAGCCAGGGAATGAAGGCGCTGCAGGCGCACTTTTCCGCCCCTTTGCTGGTCCGTGCGGGGCGCCGCTATGTGCCGACCGAGCTGGCGAGATCGGTGGCGGCGCAATCGTCGTCGCTGGGGCAGCGCATGGGAGCGCTGGGGTTCAAGCCAGTGCCTGCACCCGACCGGAACGTACTGCGCGTCGGGCTGACGCCATCCGCCGCCCTGGTCTGGGGCCCCGTGCTGTATGCGCGCTGGTGCCTTCCCCATCCCCGGCGCTGCCTCGACATGGCGACGGCGGACGAGGGCGCGTTGCTCGCCGGGCTGCTGCAGGGGCGGTTCGATGCGGTCATCGCGCCCAAGCCGCGCCAATTTGCGCACCCGGACCTGTCCGAGCGCCTGCTTTACGATCTGCAGCCGCAGGTCTATGCCCGCCGCGGCCATCCCCTGGCACGGGCCCGAACGTTGGCGCAGCTGCAGGGCGCTGCGTGGGCCTGCGTCGGGCCCAGCGTCAAAGGTCCCGTCGATGTGCTCACAGAGGCGCACCGCGTGCGCCGCATGCCTGTGCCCAAGATCGCGGTGCGCTGTCCCGATTTCGCCAGCATGCTCCATCTGGTGGGGCAATCCGATCTGTTGGCCGTCGTGCCCCATCCGGCACTGCTTGGCGCCGCGACGCTGGTGGTCAGGGCGCTTGAACTCGCCGAGGCCTTGCCGCTGTATGGCATGTGGCTGTTCGAACTGCGTACCCGGCCATCGCGCATCGATCCGCAGTGGGCCGTAACCGATCCCTCCCCAACGCAGTCCCGTAGTTGAATGGGATATTGCAAGAAATCAGAGGGCGTGAAGTTTCCGTTGCAGCGGCCCATAATGGCTTTTCTCCCATTCATGCCCACTGTTGCCACCATGCATTCCTCGCAAACCCCTTCATCGTTCGTGCGTCCATTGATCGCATTCCTGTCCCTGGCTTTCGCCGGCACCCTGGCGCAGGCCGCACCGGTGGCCGACGTGCACGCCCTGGCGCAAAAGGAGCAGCAACCGTTGCTGGACACGCTGCGCGACCTGGTGCACATCGAGTCGGGCAGCAAGGACATCGAAGGCCTGAACCAGATCGCCGCGCGCATTGCCCAGCAACTGAAGGCCCAGGGTGGCACCGTGGAGATCCTGCAGCCCACCGACATCTATCGCCTGGATGACACGCCTGAGAAGGTGGGCCCGGCGGTGCATGCCGAGTTCAAGGGCACCGGCACGAAGAAGATCCTCTTCATCGCGCACATGGACACGGTGTATCTCAAGGGCATGCTGAAGGACCAGCCCTTTCGCATCGATGGCGGCAAGGCCTACGGCCTGGGCATCGCGGACGACAAGCAGGGCGTGGCCACCATCCTGCACACCGTGGGCCTGCTGCAAAAACTCGGCTTCAAGGAGTACGGCACGCTCACCGTGCTGATCAACGGCGATGAGGAAATCAGCTCGCCCGGCGCGCGCAGCACCATCACCCGCGTCGCGGCCGACCAGGATGCGGTGTTTTCCTTCGAGGGCGGCGGCACGGACGGCAGCCTGCGCCTGGCCACCAGCGGTATCGGCGCGGCCTACCTGACGGTGCAGGGCCGGGCCTCGCACGCTGGCGCTGCGCCCGAAAAGGGCGTGAATGCGCTCTACGAGCTGTCGCACCAGCTGCTGCAGCTCAAGGACCTGTCCAGGCCCGAGCAGGGCCTCAAACTGAACTGGACGGTGGCCCAGGCCGGCACCAACCGCAACGTGATTCCCGCCGAGGCCACGGCCCAGGCGGACGCCCGCGCCCTGCGCGTGGCGGACTTCGACGGGTTGGAAAAAGAACTGCAGGCCAAGGTGCAGACCAAGTTGCTGCCCGAATCCAAGGTGTCGGTGAAGTTCGAAGTGCGCCGCCCGCCGCTGGAGGCCAACGACGCCTCGCGCCGCGTGGCCGGCCACGGCAAGACCATCTACCAGGAACTGGGCCTGCCCCTGAACGTGCTGGACAAGGCCACCGGCGGCGGCACCGACGCGGCGTTCGCCGCGCTGAAGACCCGCGGCGCCGTGGTGGAGGGCATGGGCCTGTCGGGCTACGGGGCGCATTCCAACAACGCCGAGTACGTGCAGATCGACACCATCGTGCCCCGGCTGTACTTGGCCACGCGCATGGTGATGGACATTTCGCGAGGCGTGCTCAAGTAAGCCAGTGGTGTCGCGGGGCAAAGAAGGTTCCGCTCCGCAATTACCCATTTTTTGGCAGAAAACTATCTATATTGCATGGCTAAAAGGTAGCAATATTGATATATTTCTGTGTATATGCCGCCGCAATGCACGCTCCAGATCCACGCCCAGGGCCGGTGGCACGACGCCGCCAGCGTCCTGCTGCTGGGTGATCCCGCCCAGGGCTGGCGCACACCCAGCTACACCGGGTATGCGGTGGAATGGGCCGTCGAGCACGGGGGCCGGCGCGATGCCTGGGCGCTGGCCAGCGGCTTCGCCACCGGGCTGGAGCCGCTGGAGCTGCGCCAGTGGCCCGGCTTTCTGGCGGACCTGCTGCCCCAGGGCCATGGCCGCGAAGAACTGCTGCGCCAGCTGGGTCTGCCTGAGGCGTCGGAAGCCGTGGCCGACTGGCCGCTGCTGCTGGCCGGGGCCGGCAACCCCATCGGGCACCTGCGCGTGAAAGAGGCGGCCGACTGGCTGCAGGCGCGCACCGGACCGCGCCGCGGCTTCACCGATGCCGAGGTGGCCGAGCGGTCGTCCGACTTCATGGACTACCTGGGCCGCCACGGGCTTTTCGTGGCCGGGTCGTCGGGCGTGCAGGGCGAATGGCCCAAGGTGCTGCTCACGCGCTCGGCCAGCGATGGCCTGCTGCACCTGGACCACTCGCTGCCCGATGGCGAGGCGGCGGCGCATTTCATCGTCAAGTTCGGCCGCGGCACGAACGAGCGTCTCGCGGCCATCCTGCGGCACGAGGCGCCCTACATGGACATCGCCCGGCACCTGGGACTGCGAGTCCACGCTCCGCTGGTGCTGCGCGACCGGGCGCTTTTCATTCCGCGCTTCGACCGCATCGCCGGCGACGCGGCGCGTGGCTCGGGGCAGGGCGGCGGCGTGGTGCGGCTGGCGCAGGAAAGCATCGCCACGCTCACGGGCCGGGCGGGCTTCGGCGCCGTGCCCTCGCACGAGGAAGTGTGCCGCCAGCTGGCCCGCGTGTGCACCGATCCCGCTGCCGAAGTGGCGGAGTACCTGCGCCGCGACGTGGCCAACCTGGCGCTGGGCAACAAGGACAACCACGCGCGCAACACGGCCGTGCAGCGCGGCTTTGACGGGCGCATCGCCCTCACGCCGGTGTTCGACTTCGCGCCCATGTACCTGCACCCCGATGGCATCGCGCGGCGCATCCGCTGGGCGGTGGGGGACGACGGCGCACCGGACTGGCGCCGGGTGCTGGACGCCGTCGCCGCCGAATGCGGACTGCCGCG
>NZ_BAAJYR010000200.1:0-6356 GCF_057546605.1 Acidovorax sp. KPB24-03
TTTTGCGCCTCGTACAGCGACACCATCTCGGCGGCCGCATCGGCGGCGCCAGGCGCGACCGGGGTGATGGGAATGACCTTGCGGGCAGGCCCGCTGGGTGGCTTCATGGCAGTTCTCGAAGGGTGGGCCGGCAAGGGAACGCGTCAGCGGCTGCGCCGCCGGCCAGGGCGCGCCGCGGGAAAGGCCCGGATCGCGTTCCCCGGTGGCATCGGCGCCGTCAGCGCACCGCGTTCGCGCGGTGGGACAGGCCCCATACGTAGGCGGTGAGCACGCCGATCTGGGCCTCGGTCAGCTTGTCGGCCTGGGCCGGCATCACGTTGACCTTGCCGTGGTTGACCATGGCGGTGATGGCCGCCTCGCCCCAGCCGTGCAGCCAGACGTCGTCGGTCAGGTTGGGCGCGCCCAGGGCCGTATTGCCCTTGCCGTCCATGCCGTGGCAGGCCGCGCAGGCGGTGAACTTGGACTTGCCCAGCGAGGCGCGCAGCGAGTCGTGCGGGCTGCCCGACAGGCTCAGCACATAGTGCGCGAGGTTGCGGATGTCCTCCGGCGAACCCACGGCCGCGGCCATGGGCGGCATGGTGCCCATGCGGCCCTTCTCCAGCGTCTCGCGGATGTTCTCCGGCGCGCCGCCGTGCAGCCAGTCGTTGTCGGACAGGTTGGGAAAGCCCTTGCTGCCCCGTGCGTCCGAGCCGTGGCACTGCGCGCAGTTGTTCATGAACAGGCGCTCGCCAATGGCCATGGCCTCGGGGTTGGCCGCCATGTCCTCGGTCTTCATCGCGGCGAACCGGGCGTACAGCGGCGCGAGCTCGGTGCGCGCCTTGGCCATCTCGGCCTCGTACTCGCCGGCCTGCGTCCAGCCGAACTGGCCGGCGAAGCGGCCCAGGCCCGGATAGACGGCCAGGTAGCCGAAGCCGAAGACGATGGTGAGCACGAACAGCCACATCCACCAGCGCGGCATGGGGTTGTCCATCTCCCGCAGGTCCTCGTCCCAGACGTGGCCCGTGGTGTTGTCGGTGCTGGGCGCGACCTTCTTGCGGGCCGTGATCCAGAGCAGCAGCAGGCAGCCCAGGATGCCGACCACGGTCAGCCCCGCCACATAGACCGACCAGAAATTGTGGGTGAAGTCACTCATGTCGTTCTCATTGTTTTTTGCGGATCAGTCTTGCTCGAAGGGCAGGCGCGCGGCCTCCTCGAACCGGGCCCGGTTGCGGCGCGAGAACGCCCAGACCAGGATGCCGAGGAAGCACGCCAGCGATGCCAGCGTGGCGACGATGCGCACAGTGGTGATGTCCATGACCAGCTCCTTGCGGTTCGTTACTTGAGGGCGCGGCCCATGACCTGCAGGTAGGCCACGAGCACGTCCATCTCGGTCTTGCCCTTGACCTCCTCGGACGCGGCGGCGATCTGCTCGTCGGTGTAGGGCACGCCCACCGTGCGCAGCGCCTTCATGCGCGGCGCGGCCACGGCGGGATCGACGGGCGTCTTCTCCAGCCAGCTGTAGGCGGGCATGTTGGATTCGGGCACCACGTCGCGCGGGTTGTTCAGGTGGATGCGGTGCCACTCGTCGCTGTACTTGCCGCCCACGCGGTGCAGGTCGGGGCCGGTGCGCTTGCTGCCCCACTGGAAGGGGTGGTCGTACACGAACTCGCCGGCCACCGAGTAGTGGCCGTAGCGCAGCGTCTCGGCGCGGAAGGGGCGGATCATCTGCGAGTGGCAGTTGTAGCAACCCTCGCGCAGGTAGATGTCACGGCCCAGCAGCTGCACCGCGGTGTAGGGCTGCACGCCCGTCACGGGCTCGGTGGTGGACTTCTGGAAGAACAGCGGCACGATCTCGGCCAGGCCGCCGATGGCGACCACCAGCACGATCAGCACGATCATCAGGAAGTTGTTGGTTTCGATCTTCTCGTGCGAGAAGCCGGCCGATTTGGGGTTGTGTTCGGACATGGAATGGGCTCCTCGGGGCTCAGGCATGGGCCGTGTTCACGGCGGGGATCGACACCTTGACCGAGCGGCCCGAGATGGCGGTGGCCCACACGTTCCAGGCCATCACCAGCATGCCGCCCAGGTACAGCAGGCCGCCGGCGAAGCGGACCACGTAGAACGGATAGGTGGCCTTCACGCTTTCGACGAAGGTATAGGTGAGCGTGCCGTCGGGGTTGACCGCGCGCCACATCAGGCCCTGCATGACGCCGGCGATCCACATCGCGGCGATGTACAGCACGATGCCGATGGTGGACATCCAGAAGTGCAGCTCGATGGCAGGCACCGAGTGCATCTTTTCCCGGCCGAACAGGCGCGGGATCAGGTAGTACAGCGAACCCATGGTGATCAGGCCCACCCAGCCCAGGGCGCCGGCATGCACGTGGCCGACGGTCCAGTCGGTGTAGTGGCTGAGTGCGTTGACGGTCTTGATGGACATCATCGGGCCCTCGAACGTGGCCATGCCGTAGAACGACAGCGACACGATCAGGAAGCGCAGGATGGGGTCGTCGCGCAGCTTGTGCCAGGCGCCCGACAGCGTCATCACGCCATTGATCATCCCGCCCCAGCTGGGGGCCAGCAGGATCAGCGAGAACACCATGCCCACCGATTGCGTCCAGTCCGGCAGCGCGGTGTAGTGCAGGTGGTGGGGGCCCGCCCACATGTAGGTGAAGATCAGCGCCCAGAAGTGCACGATCGACAGGCGGTAGCTGTACACCGGGCGGCCGGCCTGCTTGGGGATGAAGTAATACATCATCCCGAGGAAGCCCGCGGTGAGGAAGAAGCCCACGGCGTTGTGGCCGTACCACCACTGCACCATCGCGTCCTGCACGCCGGCATAGGCCGAGTAGCTCTTCATCCAGCCGGCAGGCACTTCGGCGCTGTTGACCAGGTGCAGCAGCGCCACCGCCAGGATGAACGCGCCGAAGAACCAGTTGGCCACGTAGATGTGGCGCACCTTGCGGCGGCCGATGGTGCCGAAGAACACGATGGCGTACGACACCCACACCAGCGTGATCAGGATGTCGATGGGCCATTCCAGCTCGGCGTATTCCTTGCCGGTGGTGTAGCCCAGCGGCAGGCTGATGGCCGCCGCCACGATGACGAGCTGCCAGCCCCAGAACGTGAACGACGCCAGCGGCCCCGCGAACAGGCGCACCTGGCAGGTGCGCTGCGCCACGTAGTAGCTGGTGGCGAACAGCGCGCAGCCGCCGAAGGCAAAGATCACCGCGTTGGTGTGCAGCGGCCGCAGACGGCCGTAACTGAGCCAGGGAATGCCGAAGTTGAGTTCCGGCCAGGCCAGCTGGGCGGCGATGAAGACGCCGACCAGCATGCCCACCACCCCCCACACCACGGCCATGATCGAAAACTGCCGCACGACGGTGTCGTCGTAATGCGCGGCAGCGGTTTTTGGAGATTCCATCGTGCACCTCTTTGATTGCACGGAAAGTTTCTTCCGGATACCCGTTGGGGGCATTGACGCATGTCAATCGTTGCGATGAATCCGGCCGGAGTCACAGAGCGTCAGGCCAACCACTGGCAGCACGGCTGCCCGTACAGGGTTGGCATGAGTCGGCAACCACCAGAGAATCGCCAATGGATCTCTACCAAGAAATCAGGAGTCAGGCCGCGGTCACCGGGCGGATTCGAACCTGAAGCGCAACACCTGTGTTGTCAATGAACAAGGCGATCCAGACCCGCGTGTACGAGCGGTTCGGCATCCTTCCAAGACCAAATTCTGGACGGCGGGCCTCACTGGTCGTTCAGCAGGGACGTCACTGCTTCGCCGCTACACCGACCACCCAGACGAGACTCCCTTTCTGCGTCGAGCCGAAAGAGCCTACGCACCTTGGTAGCCACTGACCTGAAACACCCGCGATTCCTGTCGGCGCAGTCCCGCTTAGGGAGCGAAGGAGAGTTGCCCTTGGGCTGGTTGAGCGGCAGAGGGGACGCACATGAGGCGGTACCAGAAGGCCCGCCCCACAAGGCTTTGCCCTGCATTCGAGTCGACGCCAGATCAGCTGCCGCTGCACCCGGGCAAGGTTGCGCGGGTCGCCACGGTTGCAGCACTGTCGTCGCGCCCACCTGCGTTGCGGGTATAGGTGCAGCCATAACGTGCGTCAGCGACGGTGGCGGGCGTTTTCACGTCGTCACCCGCGGGCTTGGTGCCTTTCTCAACCCAATCGGCCATCGCCTTGAATGCTTCGGACTGCTCGGCCACGGTGAAATCGCAGTGGCTGGGGGCGCGAATGGCGCGCTGCACCAGCCACTGGCCATTGCCGTTGGCCTCGACGCGGTCGCGGTAGACCTGCTCCATGTGGAAGGGCACGTACATGTCGCCCAGCGTATGCAGGGTGACCACCGGGATGCGGAACTGGCCATTGACCTGTGGCACCCAGCGCAGGCCATCGGTGCGCAGGCGGTTGGCGTCGGGTGCCGGCACCCACTTCGCGATGGTGGCGTTGAAGTCTGCCACCTCTGCCGCGCTGGCATTGAACCGGTAGACCGTACCGGTGGTGTCGATTCCCTGCTTGTTCAGGATGCCGTTGAGGGTGCCGTCGCGTCCGAAGGTGCCCCACACGGTGTTTTGCAGCGGAGCATTGGCAAAGCCCTGGTCGAAGATCGGCCGCGGCCCGCCGGTCAGGTTCATGACGATGTCTTTGAGCTTCTGCCCTTGCGGCGTCACCGATGCAAACGATGTCTGGCTGCCGAACATGGCGTCGCGCACGCGCGGAGCGAGCGCGGCCCAGTCGGTGGTGGGTGCGGCGACGGCGGGCACACCGGCCAGCTTCTGCGCCGCCAACTGGTAGGCACCGAAATAGTTGTACAGCGACAGATCGCCCAGCACGGCGCACATCGGCAGGGCGCCCTGGTAGCGCCGCTTGTGGACCGCCGTTTGCTGCGCCTCGTCCTCGATGGCGGCGGCGGCGATGTGGCCGCCCATCGAGACACCGGTGACATAGGTGCGGGCAGGCTCTGACAGCACACGGCCGTTGGCGGCGGCAATCGCCACAAACGCATTGGCCAGCGCATTGGTGTCTTCCACGCCCACGCGCACGTCATAAAAATTCTTGGTGTAGCTGGATGCCGCCCAGGCGTAGCCGTTTTCGATCAGGTAGCGCCGGAAGGCCGGGTTGGACACGGTCAGCGCATTGCCTTCACCCGCATAGCCATGGGCGTACATCACCAGGATACCGTTCCAGTTCTTCGGAACCTCTACACGGTAGCCCGCGCCGGCATTCGTGCCGCTCCAGCGGTCGGTCTGCACCGTGGTGCCATCCATGGCCGCGAATGGCAGGCTGGCGGTGGCCACGGCAAAACTGGTGCGGGTGTCTTGCACGCGGTTTTCCTCTGGCACGAGGCCCCCGCCACCACCGCAAGCCGAGAGCAGCAACGCACTGACGGCGCCGATGGCAGCCGTGCGGGAAGGAATCAAAAAGCGGATCGGCTGCATGGTTGTCTCTCTCTCGTTAGGGGAGCAATGACGCCCGGATTGGCGGCGCCAGTCTAGGCACGGCTTGCGTTACCCCTGCGCGGGTTTTCCCGCGCGTTTTGTCACGCGGGCGACGGGTGGCGGCAGCAGCGGTTGGTCTGCCATAGGGGCCCGTCAGCCCCATAGGGGCCCGTCAGCCGCTGCGTGACGCGGCGGGCGTTGAATGCCGGGACGGTTTGGCTTGGCGCTCCGGTCATTCATCTCGCAGGATGCGCTCGCCCTCCTGCTCCACATCCTCGAACTGGCCCCGGGACACCGCCCAGCCCAGGCCCATCAAAACCAGCAGCACCAGCACGACGGACAGGGGAATCAGCAGGTAGAGGATGTCCATCACACACCTTCCAGCAGCGGCACGTCGCTGTGGGCGGCTGGTGCCGCAGCGGGAGCGTGCGGGGAGCCGGTACCGGCTGCCAGCCGCGCCGCATTCGCGACCACCAGCAGCGAACTGAGCGCCATGCCCAGCCCGGCAAGCCACGCCGGCATCCAGCCCACAACGGCCAGCGGCACGCACAGCGCGTTGTAGAGCGCGGCCCACCACAGGTTCTGCCGCACCACGCGCAGGGTGCGGCGCGCCAGCAGCAGCGTCTGCACCACCTGCTCCAGGTCGCCGCCCATCACCACGAAATCCGCGCGGGACTGCGCCAGCGGCACGGCGCGGCCGAAGGCGAACGACACATGGGCGCCCGCCAGCACCGGGCCGTCGTTGAGCCCGTCGCCCACCATGGCCACGCGGTGGCCGCGCAACTGCTCGGCCTGCAGCAGCGCGAGCTTGTCCTGCGGCGTGCAGTCGCCCTGCGCCCGCTCGATGCCCACCTGCCTGGCGATGCGCCGCACCGCGCCGGGCCGGTCGCCGGAGAGCAACTGCACGGCCACGCCCGCATCG
>NZ_BAAJYR010000201.1:0-6306 GCF_057546605.1 Acidovorax sp. KPB24-03
GCCCTTCTTGATCGCGTCCTGGTGCGAGCCCGAGAACGAGGTGAACACCAGGTCGCCCACGTACGGGTGGCGCGGGTGCACGGGCAGCGCGGTGCATTCCTCGGCCACGCGCGCCACGGCGTTGATGTCGGAGAAGTCGAGCCCCGGATGCACGCCCTGCGTGTAGAGGTTGAGCGCCACCGTCACCACGTCGAGGTTGCCGCTGCGCTCGCCATTGCCGAAGAGGCAGCCTTCCACGCGCTGGGCGCCGGCCATCATGGCCAGCTCGGCCGCCGCCACGCCGGTGCCGCGGTCGTTGTGCGGGTGCACCGAGAGCACGATGTGCTCGCGGGGGCTCAGGCGCCGGTGCATCCACTCGATCTGGTCGGCGAACACGTTGGGGGTGGCGTTTTCCACCGTGGTGGGCAGGTTGATGATGATCTCGCGACCCGGGCCCACGCCCCAGGCGGCGATGGCGGTCTGGCAGGCTTCGAGCGAGACTTCCAGCTCGGTTGCGCTGAAGGTTTCGGGCGAATACTGCAGCGTCCAGCGGGTTTCGGGCTGGGCATCGGTCAGGCGCTTCAGGTGCGAGACGTGCTGGTCGATGAACGCCATCACCTGCGTCACGTTCATGCCGAATACCACGCGCCGCCACACGGGCGCGGTGGCGTTGTACAGGTGCACGATGGCGCGCGGCGCGCCGCGCACAGCCTCGACAGTGCGCTCGATGAGGTCGGCGCGCGACTGCGTCATGACCATCAGGGTCACGTCGTCGGGCACAAGGCCTTCGTCGATGAGGCGGCGCACGAAGTCGTAGTCGGTCTGCGATGCGGCAGGAAAGCCCACCTCGATTTCCTTGAAGCCGATGCGTACCAGTTCGTGGAACAGCTTCATCTTGCGCTCGCCGTTCATCGGCTCGAACAGTGCCTGGTTGCCGTCGCGCAGGTCGGTGGACAACCAGATGGGAGCGCGGGTGATGGTCTTGGAAGGCCAGGTGCGGTCGGCCAGCGCGATGGGGGCGATGGGCTGGTACTTGGTAGCGGGCTTGGAAATCATGAGAGGCTCCACGAACGGTGTGTGCCGTGCTGCAAGGCAGCGCTGGGGCACGGGTCGAATCAACGGTGAACGGTGAACGACATCCCCTGCAGCCCTCCACCATGGGTGGAGGCTGGTTCGCGGGCCGGGGTCAGGGGGAAATCGGTGTTGCGCTTTTAGGCAACGGTGATGGCGAACGCAGGCAGACCCCGGCCAGGCACTAGGCCTAGCGATAGTGGGGATAGCAGCAGATTGCGTTGCATAGCGGCAAATCCTAGCACAGGACGATCAAATCCCGTCCACAGGCGCCAAAACGCCACAAAAACTGATTAACAATGGGTCATACATTTCGCACGTTCTTGCATTTGTAAAGGGCGTGCCGGTTCTTCTGCATCGGTTCGTCCGGGCGCGTTGACGCCCTTGTCTGCTGTCTGCCCTCCACAGGAGCACGTTCCATGAAACGCCGTGTATTCACCACCCGCCTGGGCGCCTCGCTGGCCCTTCCCTGGATCGGCTCGACCGCTCGCGCGGCCCCTCCCGTCATCGTCGGCATGGTGGCGCCGCTGACCGGAGGCAATGCCGCCGAAGTGGGCAAGCAGGTGGTACTGGGGGTGGAAACCTATTTTGCCGAGGCGCAAAAGAGCCAGGCATTTCCCGGCCTGGAGGTGCGGCTCGTCGTGGAAGACGATGAATTCAAGCCCGAGAAGACGCTGGCCGGCGCCCGCAAGCTGCTGGCCATGAAGCCCGCCGCGCTGATCTCTTTCGCCACCAGCAACACCCAGGCGCTGATCGAGGCCAAGCTGCCGCAGGACAGCGGCGTGCCGCTGTTTCCCACGCGCTCGGGCTCGCAGGTCATCCGCGAGCCGGTGAACCCCTACGTCTTTCACGTGCGCGCCGGCTACAGCACGGAGCTGACCAAGCTGGTCGCGCAGATGGGCGACGCCATCGGCATGACCAAGTTCGCGGCGCTCTACCAGAACGACGCCTATGGCGAAAAGGGCCTGGAGGCGCTCACGGCGGCCCTGTCGAAGCGCAAGCTGTCACTGGTCGCCAAGGAGCCCTACGAACGCACCTCGTCGGACATCCAGCCCGCGCTGGCCAAGCTGCTCAAGGCCGATGCGCAGGTGATCGTGATGGTGGCGGGCCAAGCCGCGGGCAGCGCCTTCGTGAAGGCCTACCGCGCGGCCGGCGGGCATGCGCAGGTGGTCGGCATCTCCGACCTCGACCCCGTGAAACTGGTGGACGCCGTGGGTGCGGAAAACGCCCGCGGCGTGGGCATGACACAGGTGTTCCCGGCGCTCACCAACCAGTCGATTCCGGTAGTGCGCGAATTCCGCCAGGCCATGCAGGCGGCGCAGCAGAGCGCCAGCATCGCCTCGCTGGCGGCGTTCGAAGGCTTCCTCGTGGCCAAGACCATCGGCCAGGGAATCAAGGCCGTGCCGCGCAGCGGCAGCGGGGGCGTGGATGGCCGGGCGCTGGCCGAGACGCTGTCGCGCCTGCCGCGCATCGATCTGGGCGGCTACGAGGTGTCGTTCCTGAACAACCGGCGCGAAGGCAGCCTGTTCACGGAAATCGCCATCCTCGACAGCTTCGGGCGCGCGCGCTACTGACCAAAGCCGGGGCCCCTGAGCCCAGGGCATCCCCGCGAAACGGGGCCCGGAGCGGTGCTAAACGCCCGCGGTGGCCTTCGCCACCGCCGCGCCGTGCTGCGCGAACCACTTGCCCAACGCGGGCCGCGCGCAGCGCTGCAGGCCCATGAGCAGGGCATGCGCGGGGTCGCCACCCCCCCAGCGGGTGCGCAGGTCGTGCTGGATGCGGCCCAGCAGCGCCGCGGCCATCTCCGCATCGGCCAGGGCCCGGTGGGCCCGCTCTGCGCGCGGCAGGTCCAGGTGGCCCACGATGGTGCCCAGCTGGTGGCTGGGCGCCTCCGGGTACAGGCGCCGCGACAGGAGCACGGTGCACGCGAAGGCATGGGGCGCCGGAAGGTCCGCACACTGCAACTCGGCCGCCCAGAACTTGCTGTCGAACGATGCGTTGTGCGCCACCATGGGCGTGTCGCCCACGAAGCGCGCCGCCTCGCGCATGACCTGCGCCGCATCGGGCGCGGCGGCCACCATCGCATTGGTGATGCCCGTCAGCTGCGTGATGAACGAGGGAATCCACGCGCCGGCATTCATCAGGCTCTGAAAGCGGTCCACCACCTGGCCGTTGTCCAGCAGCACGATGGCCACTTCGGTCGCCCGCGCGCCCTGGCCGGGCGAGATGCCCGTGGTTTCGAAATCGATGACGGCGATGAGGGACATGGCGGGGCGGCAAAGGGGTCGGCGTGCGGAATGCCCGCATTTTCGGCGAAGTGCCCGGACCGGCCTACGCGAAGGCGCCGCCAAGGCGCGCGGCAGGGGGCTCACTCCGTGTCGCCTTCCCCGCCGCCGGCCCGGCCCCGGTCCGACAGCGCCTGCGCCACGAAATCGACGAAGGCCCGCACCCGCGCCGCGGACTGGTGGCGCTGCGGGTACACAGCGTGGATGTCGGCATCGGGCGTGCTGTAGGCGGGCAGCACCGGCACCAGTTGCCCGCTGCGCAGGTGGCGCTCGATGTCCCACTCGGCCCGCATCAGGATGCCGTGCCCTTCCAGGGCCCAGCGCACGGCGATCTCGCCGTCGTTGGTGGTGAGGCTGCCGCGCGTCTTCACCGACTCGGTGACCGCACGGCGCCCGCGGCCACGCGTGAGCCGCCACACGCCGTAGGCCTCCTCGCCCTGGCGGATGCCCAGGCAGTTGTGGTGCACCAGGTCGTTGGGCACCTTCGGCGTGCCGTGGCGCGCCAGGTAGTCGGGCGATGCGCACAGCAGCCGCCGGTTGTGCGCCAGGTGCCTGGCGATCACGCGCGCCTCGGGCGGCGCGCCGAATCGGATGCACACGTCGAACGCGTCGTCGGTGAGCGCGGGCGGGTTCACGGACAGCTGCAGTTGCACCTGCACCTGCGGATGCAGGCGCGCGAAGCGCGAGATGAGCGGCGCGATGTGGCGGCGCCCGAACCCCAGCGTGGCATTCACCCGCAGCAGGCCTTTCGGCGTCGCGCGCGACAGGCCCAGCAGCTCTTCCAGGTCGTGGATCTCGCCCAGGATGCGGCGCGCGTGCGCCAGGTACAGCTCGCCCTCGGGCGTGAGGCCCATGCGGCGCGTCGTGCGGTTGACCAGCGGCACGCCCACGCGCGCCTCCATCAGCGCCAGGTGCTTGCTGACGGCCGGCGTGGTGATGCCCAGCTCGCGCGCGGCGGCGCTCAGGCTGCCGCAACTGGCCAGCACCGAGAAAAATCCCAGGTCGGCCGGCTGGATGGCGGGAAGGGCGTGGGCGGCAGGCATGGGCAGGCGGCAGGAAAAAAACCGGGTGGGCGGGCGGCTGGATTGTTGAATCCAGGTGAACAATGGTTTCACTATAGCCCCGCGCCGAAAGGCCGGCGGTGCCTAGAGTGGCGCGGTCCCCAACGCTTTTCGACCGAACCACCCATGACCACCTACGCCATCGCCACCATTCCCGGAGACGGGATCGGCAAGGAAGTGATTCCCGCCGGCCGCCAGGTCCTGCAGGCCCTGGCCGCCACCGACGAGACGCTGCACTTCGAGTTCGAAGACTTCGACTGGGGCGGCGACCACTACCGCGCGCACGGCGCCATGATGCCGGCCGACGGGCTGGACGCGCTGCGCGGCAAGGACGCCATCCTGTTCGGCTCGGCGGGCGATCCGCACATTCCCGACCACATCACCCTGTGGGGCCTGCGCCTGAAGATCTGCCAGGGCTTCGACCAGTACGCCAACGTGCGGCCCACGCGCATCCTGCCGGGCATCGACGGACCGCTCAAGCGCTGCACGCCCGAGCAGCTGGACTGGGTGATCGTGCGCGAGAACTCGGAGGGCGAATACTCCGGCGTGGGCGGCCGGGTGCACCAGGGCCACCCGATCGAGGCCGCCACCGACGTGTCGATCATGACCCGCGTGGGCGTGGAGCGCATCCTGCGCTACGCCTTCCAGCTCGCCCGGTCGCGCCCGCGACGGCAGCTCACCGTGATCACCAAGAGCAACGCCCAGCGCCACGCGATGGTGATGTGGGACGAGATCGCGCTGGAGGTCTCGCGCGACTTTCCCGACGTGGCCTGGGACAAGGAGCTGGTGGACGCCGCCACGGCCCGCATGGTGAACCGCCCGGCCACGCTGGACACCATCGTCGCCACCAACCTGCATGCCGACATCCTGAGCGACCTGGCCGCCGCGCTGGCGGGCAGCCTGGGCATCGCACCGACCGGCAACATCGACCCCGAACGGCGCTATCCCTCGATGTTCGAGCCCATCCACGGGTCGGCCTTCGACATCATGGGCCAGGGCCTGGCGAACCCCGTGGGCACGTTCTGGTCGGCCGTGATGCTGCTCGAACACCTGGGCGAGGCGGACGCCGCCCGGCGCCTGATGCGGGCCATCGAACACGTCACCGCGGACCCGGCCCTGCACACGCGGGACCTGGGTGGCCAGCCACCACGGCCCAGGTCACGCAGGCGGTGTGCGACCACTTGGCCGGCACCCGCCAGGCGCAGCGGCGGGCCGCCTGAAATCCTTTTCTTTCATTCATCCGTTCCGTCCTTCGCCCGACCGCGCCGCGGCGGGCCATCCCCCAGGCGCCGCAGAGCGCTCTCCCAGGAGACCAGCATGGCCCCGAAACTTTTCCCCGCGCGCCAGCGGCGGCAGGTGCTGCTGCACGCTTTCGCGGCCGCCCTCCCGGTGCTGACCAGCGGCCGCGCCCTCGCCCAGGCCGCCTGGCCCACCAAGACCATCAGCCTGACGGTGCCCTTTCCGGCCGGCGGCACCACCGACGTGCTGGCGCGGGCGCTGGCCGACCGGCTGACGGTGTCGCTCGGCCAGCCCGTCATCGTGGAGAGCCGCCCGGGGGCCGGCGCCACCATCGGCGCCGACTACGTGGCCCGGTCCAGGCCCGACGGCTACACCCTGCTGATGGGCGCGGTGCACCACACCATCGCCACCAGCGTGTACAAGAAACTGCCCTACGACTTCCAGAAGGACCTGGCCCCCATCACCACGGTGGCGCTGGTGCCCAACGTGCTGGTCGTCCACGCCGACAACCCGGCCAGGACCGTGGCCGACCTGGTGGCCCAGGCCAAGGCGCAGCCGGGCAAGCTGACCTTCGGCTCCAACGGCAACGGGACCGCGCAGCACCTGATCGGCACGCAGTTCCAGGGCCTCACCGGCACGTCGATCGGCCACATTCCCTACAAGGGCAGCGG
>NZ_BAAJYR010000202.1:0-6301 GCF_057546605.1 Acidovorax sp. KPB24-03
GAGGCGCCGCAGGGGGGAGATGGAAGGGGCGCTGGCGCAGATCTGGGCCGAGGTGCTGGGGGTGCAGCGCGTGGGGCGCAATGACCATTTCTTCGACATCGGCGGCCATTCCTTGTCGCTGGTGCGTGTGCACCGGCTGCTCCAGTCGCGCTGCCAGATCAGTTTGCCCCTGGTCCAGCTTTTCCAGTACCCCACGGTCGAGGCCCTGGCCCGACGAATCCATCAAGGCGCAGAGGCCGCCGCCGGAGCCGAGCAGGCCGACCAACGCGCCTTGCGCCAGCGTGCGGCACTGCTTCAGCGCCGTCAATCCGCAGAAAGAGTGAACTGATGCCGCATACCAACACCCCGCCGGAATGGACCGGCATCGAGATCGCCATTGTCGGCATGGCCGGACGTTTTCCCGGCGCCGACGACGTGGAGGCCTTCTGGCACCAGATCCGGACGGGAACCGAAGCGGTGGAGCACTTCAGCGACGAAGCGCTGCGCCAGCGCGGCGTGCCGCAGTCGCTGTTGGACGACCCCGACTACGTCAAGGCCGGCGTGCCTTTCAGGGGCGCCGACCAGTTCGATGCCGGACTCTTCGGCTACACGCCGCGCGAGGCCGAACAACTCGACCCCCAGCAACGCGTCTTCCTGGAGTGCGCATGGACCGCGCTGGAGCACGCGGGTTGCGATGCCCAGCGTTGGCCGGGCAAGGTGGGCGTGTATGCCGGTGAGGGGCCGCACCTGTACCTGATCCGGCACCTGCTGCCTGCCTTCGGCCTTGGCAAGGACACCGGCATTGCCGAATTGCTGGGGCTGCTCAGCGCCAATGCGGGCAGTTCGCTGTGCACGCGCGTGGCCTACAAGCTCGATCTTCGTGGGCCCGCCGTGACGGTGCAGACCGCGTGCTCCACCTCGCTCGTGGCCGTGCACACCGCGTGCCAGGCGCTGCTCGGCCATGACTGCGACATGGCCCTGGCGGGCGGGGTGTGGCTCAACCTGCTGCAGGAAGACGGCTACCGCTACCAGGCCGGCGCGATTCTCTCGCCCGACGGGCACTGCCGCGCTTTCGATGCCCGCGCCGCCGGCACGGTGATCGGCAGCGGCTGCGGCATCGTGGCGCTCAAGCGGCTGGAGGATGCCCTGCGCGATGGCGACACCGTGCACGCGGTGATCAAAGGCTCCGCCATGAACAACGACGGTTCGGACAAGGTCGGATTCACCGCACCCAGTGTTAACGGGCAGGCCGAGGTGATCCGCGCTGCACAACTGATCGCGGGGGTGGCGGCCGATACCGTGGGCTATGTGGAGGCCCACGGCACCGGCACGGTGCTCGGCGACCCGATCGAGGTGGCCGCGCTGACCCAGGCATTCCGTGCCGATACCGAGCGCAGAGGCTTTTGCGCCCTGGGGTCGGCCAAGAGCCACATCGGCCACCTGGACGCCGCCGCAGGCGTGGCGGGCTTGATTCGTGCGGTGCTGGCGCTCAAGCACCAGACCCTTCCCCCCAGCCTGCATTTTGAGCAGCCCAACCCTTCCATCGATTTCTCCAGCAGCCCTTTCTATGTCAATGCAACTGCACGGCCCTGGCCTCGGGCGGGTGTGCCCCGCCGCGCTGGCGTGAGCTCATTTGGCATCGGCGGTACCAACGTGCACGTCGTGCTGGAAGAGGCACCTGCGCTGCCGGCCCGTTCCGGCGCACCATCGGGGTGGCAGGTCCTGCCGCTGTCGGCGCAAAGCCCCGCAGCGCTGCGGCAGGCCGCGCAGGCCCTGGGCGAGCACCTCGATGCGCACGCTGATACATCCCTGGCCGACGTGGCTTTCACCCTGCAGACGGGGCGCCGCACATTGCCCCTTCGGGCCGCCATCGTCAGTGACGGCGCCACTTCGGCGGCGCGGGAACTTCGGGCGGCCGAAGGGGCGTTGGGGCATCCGGCCCGTGCGCCCGAAGTGCCGCCCGAGGTGGCTTTTCTGCTGCCAGGTGGCGGCACGCAGCATGCCAACATGGGATTGGCCCTGTACCGCAGCGAGCCCGTGTTCCGCGAAACGGTTGATCGGTGCTGCGAGACCCTGAGACAGGCCGAAGGGCTGGACCTGCTGGCCTTGCTCTACCCCCCACCAGGCCAGGAGGCACGGGCCGACGCCCAGCTCGCACGCATCGAGTTCACGCAGCCCGCCCTGTTCGTCGTCGAATACGCGCTTGCCCGCCTCTGGATGTCGCGCGGCGTGCAGCCCACCCTGCTGCTGGGCCACAGTTTGGGCGAATACGTGGCCGCGTGCCTGGCCGGCGTGTTTTCCCTGGACGATGCGCTGCGCCTCGTCGCCCTGCGCGGCCGGCTCATGCAATCGATGCCGGCCGGGGCCATGACAGCCATCGCGTTGCCCGAGTCGGAACTCGCGCCTTTCGTGGCGGCGGGCTGCGACATCGCGGCAGTCAATGGCACCCAGCTGTGCGTTCTCGCCGGGCCTGTGAAGGCCGTGGAGGCAGCGGAGCAGGCCCTGCTCGCCCGCCAGCTCATGCCGCGCCGCCTTCACGTCGAGGTGGCATCGCATTCCGCGATGACTGAAGGCATTGCCCTGGCCTTGCAAAAGGCGGTGGGCGCCGTGCCACGCCATGCCCCGAAAATCGCCTTTCTATCCAATGTCACCGGCCTGCCGATCACGGCGGAGCAGGCGACCGATCCGGCCTACTGGGCCCGGCACCTGCGTGGCACCGTGCGCTTCGCCGACGGACTGGAGGTCATTCTCCGTACCCCGGGTCGTGTGCTGCTGGAGGTCGGCCCCGGCGAAACACTGTCCGGCCTGGCACGCCAGCACCCGCTGGCGCATACGGCGGCCGGGATCTGGCCCAGCCAGGCCCACCCGCAGCAGCAGGTGCACAACGAACGGCAGATGGCGCAAGCCCTGGCCAGCCTCTGGAGCGCGGGCGTGGCGATCGACTGGGCAGCCTGCCATCCCATGGGCCAGCGGCGGCGACTGCCACTGCCGGGCTATGCGTTCCAGCGCCGCCGCTACTGGGTGGATGCTCCGGTGGCAGGGCTGCCTTCGCCTTCGGCGATCGCTCCATCTCTGGCTGGCGAGGCGTTCTACGTGCCTGACTGGAAGTCCATTCCCCCTGCCGAGGCCGTAGTGGCCGAAGCCCGCGCTGGCGCATGCACGCTGGTGTTCGGTGACCGCAGCGATTTCTGTGAACGCCTGCTGCAGGCGCTGCAGCAGCGCTCCGCACCAGGGCACGCCGTGGTGTGGGTGCAGGCCGGTGCGGCCAGCCACCCCATCGGTCCGCTGCACCATGTCGTGCGGCCCGGCCACCGGGCCGATCTCGCGCAGCTGCTGGCGCGCGTGCAGGCGGCACATGGACCAGTGGTGGAAGTTCACCATCTTTGGGCACTGGACACCGCCGTTCCTGTAACCGATGCGGCCCTGGAACGGGGCTATTTCAGCCTGCTCGCCTTCGTCCAGGCGCTGCAGGATTCGGCACTGGGGCGCGAGCAGCCGCTGGCCCTGCGGGTGGTCGCCAACCAGATGGCCGATGTCTCGGGCCTCGATCCCCTGTGCCCTGAAAAAGCCATGCTGGTCGCGCTGTGCAAGGTGATCGGGCAGGAATATCCCCACATCGATTGCAGTGCGACGGACGTGATTCTTCCCTCCAGCATTGACGGCACGGCCTGGCTGATCCGGCAACTGGCGGCCGATGCGCAGCACCGCCGGGAAGACCCCCTGCGGGTCTATCGCGGGCGCAAGGTCTGGCGCCTCGCGTACGAGCCACTACCGCGTCCGGAGATGCCCTCGGGCGCACGCGGCACCGCTCGCCTTCGCCCGCAAGGGGTCTATCTCATCACCGGGGGACTGGGCGGTGTGGGCCTGGCGGTGGCAAGGCATCTGGCCGAGCATTGGCAAGCCCGCCTGGTCCTGCTGGGGCGGACTGCGATGCCCGCGCCCGACCGGTGGGACACCCTGGCGGCGGACCCTGCCCAGCCACCGGCGCTGCGCCAAAAAATGGTACAGCTGATGGAGCTGAAAACTTTGGGTGGCGACGTGCTGACCCTGTCCGCCGACGTGTCCGACCCCTTGCAGATGCAGGCGGCCGTGGCGCAGGCGCGCCAGCGATTCGGCGCCCTGAACGGTGTCATCCATGCGGCCGGCCATGCCAACAGCGGCATGATCGGCCAGCGCAGCGCGGCGGAGGCCCGCGAGGTGTTTGCACCCAAGCTGCGTGGCACCCAGGCCCTGCTGGGCGCCGTGCGTGGTGAGCCGCTGGATTTCGTGCTGCTGTGCTCTTCCATCTCCAGCATGGCGGGCGGATTGGGCATGAGCGACTATGCCGCAGCCAACGCCTACCTGGACGCGGTGGCCGCGCTGGAGCAGCGCACGTCACGCTGTCCGGTGGTCTCGGTCAACTGGGATGCCTGGCGAGACTTGGGTATGGCTGCCGGCCTGGTCCTGCCCCCCGGGGTGGGCATGGACGGCCCGGAAGGCGCGCAAGCCCTGGAGCGCATCGTCAACGGCCCGGCACACGCCCAGGTGGT
Source organism: Acidovorax sp. KPB24-03 (assembly GCF_057546605.1). Classification (NCBI taxonomy): domain Bacteria; kingdom Pseudomonadati; phylum Pseudomonadota; class Betaproteobacteria; order Burkholderiales; family Comamonadaceae; genus Acidovorax; species Acidovorax sp. KPB24-03. The sequence goes on from NZ_BAAJYR010000202.1 coordinate 4,509, forward strand.
GATCTCCACCACCGATCTGGCGCAGCGCCTCGGCGACATCGACAACGGCATGCTGGAACTGCTGGAGACAACGCCCGTCCCTGCCGCCGGCCGCAGCCGGCATCCGCGTCCAGTGCTGCCAACGCCCTACGTGGCGCCGGATGGAGACCTGGAGTTGGCCCTGGCCGAGGTCTGGCAGGACATGCTGGGCATGAGCAGCGTCGGCGTGCACGACAACCTGTTCGAGCTGGGGGGCGATTCCCTCCTGGCCATCCAGCTCCTCGCCAGGGTCCGCAAGGCCTACGCCGTGGAACTGCACCCTGCCGCATTCTTCAAGGCGCCCACGCTGGGCGCCCTGGCCCAGCTCGTGGAAGCACGCCTGATCGATGAGATCGAACGCAGTGCGGCTGCCGCCGCTGCCTGACCTCTGTTGCCAAGACCTCCCATGCTCGAAACCCAAGACCTTTCCGCCCGCCGCGCGGGCCTCACGCCTGCGCAGCGCGAGCAACTGCAGCAACGGCTGCGTGGTGCCGCCCAGATGGACGCGGCTGCATTGGCATCCCCGCATGCCATCGGTGTGCGCAGTGAACCGGGGAAAGCCGTCCTGTCGGCGGCGCAGCAGCGGATGTGGTTCCTTTGGCGGCTCGATCCCGCCAGCACCGCCTATCACGTGAGCGGTGGCCTTCGCCTGAGCGGCGCCCTGGATCGCCAAGCCCTCGCCGCTAGCCTGCAGGCCTTGGTGGCACGCCACGAATCGCTGCGCACGGTGTTCCTGGAAAAGGCCGATGGCAACGCCGAGCCCTGCGTGTGGGCCCCGGAGTCCATCGAACTGCCCTTCCTGGACCTGCGTGGCCTGTCGCCCGAGGCACTGGAGGCGCAGCGCAGCCCGGCCGTGCAGGCACTGCGCTGTGCGCCATTCGATCTTGGGAAGGGACCGCTGATGCGGGTGCTGCTCCTTCAAACGGATGCGCAGGCATATGAGCTGCTGGTGGTGATGCACCACATCATTTCGGACGGCTGGTCGGTGCAGGTCATCCTCGACGAACTGGCCCTGCAGTACGCCGCGCGCGTGCAGGGCCACGAGCCTGAATGGGCTGCATTGCCCATCCAGTACGCGGACTATGCCGCCTGGCAGGCGCAATGGCTGGCCGGTGGCGAGAGCGAGCGCCAGTTGGCCTGGTGGCGCGCGCAGCTGGGGGAAGAGCAACCGGCGCTTTCCCTGCACACCGACCGCCCCCGACGCAGCGATGGCCGCTACCGCGCAGCCCAGCACCATATGGTGTTGCCTGAGGCACTCGTGCTGGCGTTGCGCCGGGCTGCGCAAGCCAGGGGTGCCACCTTGTTCATGGCGCTGCTCAGTGGGTTCTTCGCGCTGCTGCAGCGGCATACGGGGCAGACAGACATCCGGGTGGGCGTTCCGGTGGCCAATCGCAACCGGGCGGAAACGGCGGGGCTGGTGGGATTTTTCGTCAACACCCAGGTCCTGAGGGCCCGGCTGGACGGCCGCACGGAGGGGGCGGCGCTGCTGGAGCAGACGCGCGATGCCGCCATCGCCGCCCAAGCTCACCAGGATCTGCCTTTCGAGCATCTGGTGGCGGCCCTGCGGCCTGAACGCAGCCTCAGCACCAGCCCGCTGTTCCAGGTCATGTTCAACCACCTCCGACGGGACCATCGCTCGTTGGCCGGATGGCCGGGTGTCGCCGTCGAGCGGCTGGATTTCGACGAGGAAGCAGCCCAGTTCGAACTGACGCTGCAGACCTGCGAGACCGGTGCGGGCCAGGTCGAGGCCTCGTTCCTCTACGCCTCGGAGCTGT
>NZ_BAAJYR010000203.1:0-6193 GCF_057546605.1 Acidovorax sp. KPB24-03
GGCGGTGGCGGGCTCGGCGCCCAGTTCGCGCAGGATGCTGCGCGCCACGAGGTAGCCGAAGCCGAGCGCGGCCAGCACGCCCGCCGCCACGGCCACCACGATCCCCAGGCGGGTGTCGGCGAAGGCCACCTCGGCGGCTTCGTAGTCGGCCTGCGCCGTGTCCAGTTGCACCTGCGTGAGGGACGACAGCACCGTCTGCAGCGGGTCGAGCGCCGGGTACATCTCGCGGGCGGCGAAGGCGGTCAGCCCCGGGATGTCGCCGGCGTCCAGCAGGCCCTCGAGCCGCGCCACCGCCGCATCGGCGGCCAGTTGCAGCGGGCGAAATTGCGCGACCAGCCGGCGCTCCTCGCCGATCAGCGGGGCGGACAGGTAGGCCGACCACTGGGCGTCGATGTCCTTGCGTGCGCTGGCGATCGAGTCGAGGCCCTGGCGGGGCGTCATGGCGCCGTCGCGCACCTTGTGCGCCGTGTCCACGACGTTCACGGCATAGGCGTCCGCCACGATCTTGATCTGCTTGAGCGGCACGACACGGTCGTGATAGACCGACACGAGTGCGGCATTGGAGCCCGCCATGCCCAGCAGGCCGGCGGCGCCGACGCCGGCGGCGAGCAGGCACAGGAGGGCCAGGAGCAGGGCCAGGCGGGTGGCGACTTTCAAAGGACCGAAGTGCAGCATGTGGTGTTTTCTCCCTGAAATTGTTGGAATGCTTGGTGTTTGGATGTGCGTCTCCTGCCAGGGGGCTGGAGATGGGGTGGATGGTAGGAATCTGTGAGCGGATGTTTCTCAACAATGCTCAAATGTTGCTTTGCATCCTCCCGGCCTGGCCGCGCGCCACCGGGCCCGCGCCATGGCTTTCGCCGGGGCGGCGCACGGGCATCGCACAATCGCGGGCATGAAAACCCTACGCCTTCGACCCGGCAAAGAGCGCTCCCTGCTGCGCCGCCACCCCTGGATCTTCGAATCGGCCATCGCCAAGGGCGGCGGCGACAGCGGCGAGACCGTGCGCGTGGAGTCGCACGAGGGCCAGTTCCTGGCCTGGGCCGCGTTCAGCCCGACCTCGCGCATCCGCGCACGTGTGTGGAGCTTCGACGAAGCCCAGCGCATCGACGCTTCTTTTTTCATAGCAGCATGCCGGCGTTCCATATGCGCCAGAGGCCGATTCGGCATTGAAAGCGATGGGGTGCGCCTGGTGCATGGCGAGTCCGACGGGCTGCCCGGCCTGATCGTGGACCGCTATGGCGACACCCTGGTGGCGCAGTTCACCAGCGCCGGCACCGAGCGCTGGAAGGCCGTGATCGCCGACGCGCTGCTGCAGGAAACCGGGCTGGCGCGCCTCTACGAACGCTCCGATGCCAGCGTGCGTGGGCTGGAAGGGCTGGAGCCCGCCACCGGCTGGCTGCGCGGCGAGGGCGAGACGGGCCTGTCGATCCGCGAGCACGGCTGGCGCCTGACGCTGGACATCGCCGAAGGCCACAAGACCGGCTTCTATCTGGACCAGCGCGACAGCCGCAAGCGCTTCGCCGACGCCACGCAGCGCCTGGGCTTTCAGCGCGTGCTCAACTGCTATTGCTACACGGGCGGGTTCACCGTCGCGGCGCTCTCGGGCGGGGCGGGGCACGTGACCTCGATCGATTCGTCCGGCCCGGCGCTGGAGCGCGCCCAGGCGCACGTGGCCCTGAACGGCTTCGAGGCCGGGCGTGCGGATTTCCTCGATGCCGACGTGAACGCCTCGCTGCGGCAGTTCCTCAAGGAAGGGCGCACCTTCGACGCCATCGTGCTGGACCCGCCGAAGTTCGCGCCCACCGCCGCGCACGCCGACCGGGCCGCGCGCGCCTACAAAGACATCAACCGCCTGGCGCTGCAGCTGCTGGAGCCGGGCGGCATGCTGTACACCTTCTCGTGCTCGGGCGGCATCAGCGCCGACCTGTTCCACAAGATCGTCGCCTCGGCCGGGGCCGATGCGGGGGTGGACGGCTTCATCCTGGAGCGCCTGGGCGGCGCGCCCGACCACCCCATGACGCTGGAGTTTCCCGAGGGCGAATACCTCAAGGGCCTGGCGGTAATGCGCAAATAGCCGGCCGCGCTCAGCCGCCCGCGCCGAACACCTCGACGCGCCCGCGGCCGTAGTGCTTGGCCCGGTAGCAGGCCACGTCGGCATCGTGCAGCACCACGTCGGGGCTGTCGCTGTGGCTGGAGAAGACGCGCACCCCCACGCTGGCGCCCACGCGGAAGCGGGCGCCTTCGGCAGCGAAGTCCTGCTGGTGGATGGCCTGGACGATCTTCGCCCCCACGGCCTGCGCCTGCTGCGTCTCGCAGGCCTGCAGCACCACGACGAACTCGTCGCCGCCGATGCGCACCAGCGTGTTGGCCATGCGCACCGACTGGCGCAGCAGCACCGCCACCTGGCACAGCACCTGGTCGCCCGCGCCGTGGCCCGCCGCGTCGTTCACGGCCTTGAAACCGTCCAGGTCGATGTACAGCAGGGCATGCGGCCCGGGCTGGCCGGACAGCGTCTGCACGATGGAATGCAGTCCGCGCCGGTTCTGCAGGCCCGTGAGTGCATCGTGCAGGCTTTCCTCGCGCAACTGGTCCGTCAGCGCGCGCAGTTCGTCCTGGCGCCGCTTGTCGGTGCTGATGTCGGTGTGGAAGGCGCAGGTCTGCCCGTCGGCCATGCGGTTCATGGCCACCCGCACCCAGCGGCCGCCGGGCAGCGGCACCTCGAACGGCACCCCGGCGAAGTTCAGGCTGTCGTGCAGGGCGGCAACGATGTCTTCGGCGCGCGCCGCGTATTCGTCCGGGGCGCAGGCCGATGCCCAATGCTGGCGCACCACCTCGGCGTAGCTGCGCCCGAGCGCCGCCACCTTCGAGGGCAGGCCATACATGGCAAGGAAGTGGTCGCTCGCAAACACGATGCGCCCGTCGCCGCTTTGCACCGAGGCGCCGTCGCCCGCGTGTTCGAGCATCTGCAGCGCATCGCCGGCCGGCCGGTCGGCGGGAGGCGGTGCGGGCGCCTGGGTGGGCATGCGAAGGTTGGCCTCGGCCAGTTCCAGCCAGATGCGCACGCGGTGCCCGTCGCCCATGGAGGACGCCGCCACCCGCAGCCAGCGGCCCCGGTGCTGGAAGACGTAGGGGCGTGTCTGCTGCACGTGCCGCGCGATGCCGTCGGCGACATGGCGCTCCAGGTAGCGCAGGTCGTCCGGGGCCAGGCGCTGGCGGTAGAAGCGGCGCAGGTTGTCCGCGTACGGCTCGCCGGCGTGGACGTGGCCGTCGTGCTCTGGAAAGAAGCGCAGGAAGCTCTGGTTCCACAGCACGGTGCGGTGCTGGTCGTCGAAGGCGCACAGGGCGATGCCCAGGGAATCGAGCAGCGTGGCGGTCAGGCGGTAGTCCATGGCCAAAACGTATCAAAAAGCTTCTTCGATAGTCACTGTATAGCAGGCCGATGACGGTGTTGCGCTCGATGGGGGTGCTTGACAGCGCCGCTACACTGGATGATGGTCCTGCAGCCGCCTTCGCGGCCGCGCTGCAGAGGCCGCGCGCCGTGCTTTTTCTTTCTTTCCGCTTTGCGGCACCCGCTGTTTCACCCAAGGCTTTTCTCCATGTCCCTCATTCCCGCCACCATCCTGACCGGCTTCCTGGGCTCGGGCAAGACCACGCTGCTCAAGCGCCTGCTGTCCGAGGCCCACGGCCAGAAGATCGCCGTGATCGAAAACGAATTCGGCGAAGAGAACATCGACAACGACATCCTGGTCACCGAGTCCAAGGAGCAGATCGTGCAGATGAGCAACGGCTGCATCTGCTGCACCATCCGCGAGGACCTGCGCGAGACGCTGCAGCTGCTGGCCGCCAAGAAGCGCAAGGGCCTGCTCGACTTCGACCGCATCGTGATCGAGACCACGGGCCTGGCCGACCCCGGCCCCGTGGCGCAGACCTTCTTCATGGACGAAGAGATCGCCGAGACCTACCTCATCGACTCCATCATCACCCTGGTGGACGCCAAGCACGCGCCCCAGCAGCTCAACGACCGCCAGGAAGCGCGCCGCCAGGTGGGCTTCGCCGACCAGATCTTCCTGTCCAAGACCGACCTCGTGGGCAAGGAAGAGGCCGACGCCCTGATCCACCGCCTCAAGCACATGAACCCGCGCGCGCCGATCAAGGCGGTGCATTTCGGCGAGGTGCCGCTGGCCGAGGTGCTGGACCTGCGCGGCTTCAACCTGAACGCCAAGCTCGACATCGACCCGGATTTCCTCAAGGAAGACGACCACGACCACGGGCACGACCATGGGCATGACCACCACGATCACGACCACGCGCATGGCGAGCATTGCGACCACCCCTCGCATCAGCACGGCCAGGGACATGGCCACCACCATCACCACGACGATGACGTCAAGAGCTTCGTCTACCGCGCCGAGCGCCCGTTCGACCCCGCCAAGCTGGAGGACTTCCTGGGCGCCATCGTCAACATCTACGGCCCACGCATGCTGCGCTACAAGGGCGTGCTGCACATGAAGGGCACCGAGCGCAAGGTGATCTTCCAGGGCGTGCACCAGTTGATGGGCAGCGATCTGGGCCCGCAGTGGGCTGAGGGCGAGCAGCGCCTGAGCAAGATGGTCTTCATCGGCATCGACCTGCCCAAGGACATCTTTCTCCAAGGCCTGGGACAGTGCCTGGCCGAGTAGGACAGGACCCCGTTTGGGGCTTGCCGCACCGGCTTGTGTGATATCTGCCACTTTCCAGTTCGCGCCGGGCCTGGATCGATACAATCGCGCCCCGGTAAAACGCCGGAAGGCCTGCTACTGCCCCTGGAGCCGCGTCGCGTGCTCAGGGCCCGCCCCTACTGCGAGGAGACAGGAAGTGAAAGCCGAACCCAGCAAACCCGAGGCGGATGCCAAGGCACCCTCCAGCGGCACCGTCCGCGCGGCCGCCAAGGCGCCCGCCAAGTCCAAAGCCGCCGTGCCGGTGCCTGCCTCCGCGGGGCCGTCGAGCGAACCCGCGCGCAGTCCCCGGCCTTCTTCCCGTTTGGCCCAATTGACCGTACCATCCATGGCACCCGCGGTGGCCTCCACCGCCGCCAAAGCCAGCTATACACACACCATGCCTACGACCCTGCAACCGCAAAATTCCGTCGCGGCCGCCAAGAAAGATCCCAAGCTGGCCGGCAACTGGAAAACCAAGTCCGCCGAAGAGCTGAGCGACGCCGAAGTGCTCGCCATGCCGGACAGCGAGTACATGAACGAAAAGCAGCTGGCGTTCTTCCGCCACAAGCTGGTGCAGCTCAAGCAGGACATGCACAACAACGCCGGTGAAACCACCGAGCACCTGCGCGAAGACACCGTGGTCGTGCCCGATCCCGCCGACCGCGCCACCATCGAAGAAGAGCACGCCCTCGAACTGCGCACGCGCGACCGCGAACGCAAGCTGCTCAAGAAGATCGAGCAATCCATCGGCCGCATCGATGCGGGCGACTACGGCTACTGCGACGAGACGGGCGAGCCCATCGGCGTCGGCCGGCTGCTCGCGCGCCCCACGGCCACGCTGTCGCTGGAAGCGCAGCAGCGCCGCGAACTCAAGCAAAAGATGTTCGGGGACTGACCGGCCGATCCTGTCTCCCCTTTTTTGCGCGGCGAGCGACCTGAACCACCATCCATGAGCAAGGAAGAGTCTTCCCCCGGCCTGTTGTCCAAGATGGTTCGGTTCGTCCGCAACCCCACGGTCAACTGGACCGATCTCGACTCCATCGACGCCGACCGCGAAAGCCAGTACAGCAAGCAGATGCTCAAGGAGATGATCGAGCGCAAGCGCCGCAACGATTTCGTGCGGCGCCGGGAGTTCGATCAGTTGCGCAAGCTGCGCAAGCGCGAGGCCCTGCAGGGCCAGCGCACCGAAGACCCGACCGCGCGGCCTTCGTTCTTCCAGAGCAGCATGGCATCACCCGATGACCGGGCCGTCACGCTCAAGAAGATCGACGAGATCGAAGCGCAGATGTCCCAGCAGTGGTGGAAGAGCAAGAACACCCCCACGCCCAGCGAACTGGGCGACACCGCCCTCACCGATTCCACCATTGCCGCGGCCCACGACCGGGCCTTCGCGCCCACGGCGCCCGCCAGCCTGCCTGGCGTGCTGTCGGCCCCGACCGCCGTGCAGCCGCTGTTTTCGGGTGAGAGCCTGCTGCCCTCCGGCGCCCCCGAGGGGG
>NZ_BAAJYR010000204.1:0-6161 GCF_057546605.1 Acidovorax sp. KPB24-03
CGCTCACCGGCCTGGCGAACCGGCGCGGGCTCGACCTGGCGCTGGCGGCCGCCATGGCCCGTTGCACGCCCGAGCATCTGGCGGCCGTGTACATGCTCGATCTGGACGGCTTCAAGCCGGTGAACGACAGCCACGGACACGACGTGGGCGACCAACTGCTGGTGGCGGTGACGGCGCGCCTGCACGAACACCTGCGCCACACCGACACCGTCGCCCGCATCGGCGGCGACGAGTTCGTGGTGATGGCCAACGACCTGGCCAGCCCCGAGCAGGCGCATGCGCTCGGCAACCAGTTGCTGGATGCATTTCGCACCCCCATCGTGCTGGGCGATCTCGAACTGTACGTGGGCCTGACCATCGGGTATGCCCTGGCGCCCCTGGACTCCACCGAGCCGGCCCTGCTGATCAAGCTGGCCGATGCCGCCATGTACACCGGCAAGCAGAGCGGCAAGTTCTGCGTGCGGCGCAACACCGGGGACCTGGCGCTGTCGTCCGCCTAGTGTCGCCCCGGCCGACCCTCACCGCCCCTCCACCTCGAGCACCCTTTTTCCGTCCATCGTCCAACCACCCAAGGAGCTTCACCCCATGGCCCATCGCAAGAGTCCCGCCCGCATTGCCAAGGACGCCCGCGTCGCCCACCTGAACGCACTGGCCGCTAGCCAGCCCGCAGACGATCCCACCCCCTGGCAGGCGCTGGCCGCGCTGGAAGACGGACTGCTCGGGCGCATCATCGTGCCCGGCGACCCAAGATATGAAAACGACCGCCAGGAGTCCAACCCGGCCTTCCAGTCCTACCCGTGGGTCATCGTGTATTGCGCTTGCGAGAACGATGTGGCGCTGTGCCTGGCCTACGCCCGCACCTTCAACGCCTGGGTGGCCGTGCGCTCGGGCGGCCACAGCACTGCCGGCTATTCGGTCAACAGCGGCATGGTGATCGACCTCAGCCTGCTGAGCGGCGTGGTGCTGGATCGCGCCCAGGCGCTCGTGCATGTGCTGCCCGGCACGCAGTTCGAACAGTTCAATGCCGCGATGAACCACACCGGCTGGCACGTTCCCACCGGCGCCTGCGGCAACGTGTGCGTGGGGGGCTTCGTGCAGGGGGGCGGCTACGGCTACACCTCGCGCGCCTTCGGCATCCAGAGCGACCTGGTGGATTCGATGCGCGTGATGCTGGCCGACGGCACCACCGTGACGGCCAGCAAAACGGAGAACCCGGACCTCTTTTGGGCGCTGCGCGGCGGCACGGGGGGCAACTTCGGCGTGGTGCTGCAGGTGACCTACCGCATGGTGCCGCTCGACCAGGTGTGGGCATGGTCCATCAGCTGGGATGCGGCGCACGCCGCGCAGGTGCTGGAACTCTTCCAGACCAGCTACATGAAGGTGGGCGCGCCCGACACGCTCGGCTACATGATGAATCTGGGCTACCTGAACGGCAAGCCCGTGTACATGGTGCAGGGCATGTTTTGCGGTTCGCGCGAGGATGGCATGCACGCCATCGCCTCCCTGCTGGCCGTGCCGAGCGCAAAGCTGCTGGTGGACAAGACGGGCACCTACCCGGACATGAACAGCTACCTGGAGAACGAGCCCTACGAGTTGCCCGACAACCTGCCCGCGCACATCTGCGAATCCAAGGCCAGCGCGTACATCGCGCAGCCGGTCACCCAGGCCCAGTGGCAGCAGCTGGTGGACTACTTCAGCACCTCGCCCAACACCTGGTCGCTCGCCTACCTGGAGCCCTATGGCGGCGCCATCAACCGTTACCCCGCGGCCGACAGCGCCTTCATCCACCGACACATGGACTGCGACCTGGTGGTGGACGTGTTCTGGCGCGACGAAGAAGAGCGCGCCCACATGGAGCTGTGGCTGGCAGGCCTGATGGAGCTGGTCAAGCCGTGGCTGTGCGGTGCCGTGTACCAGAACTACCCCGATGCCACACTGGAGAACTTCGCCGACGCCTACTGGGATGCCCCCACGTACGCCAAGCTGCAGCAGGTCAAGCTGCAGTACGACCCGACGAACTTCTTCCACTACGCGCAGAGCATCGCGCTGCCGCCGCCTCCGAAAGAGTGATCCGGAGCGTGCAAGCCGCACATGCCACTCGCCGCGAGGACGGGCGGCATGCCGGCCAGGCCGCCCGTTCGGTCAAGGCCGCTCGGCAGGCGGCTCGGCGTAGCGCACGCAGCCCGAGCCCGCGCGCTTGGCGGCATACATGGCCTGGTCCGCCCGGCCCATGAGCACCTCGATATCGCCCTCGATGGGCGGATACGTCGCCACACCGATGCTGGCGCCCACGCGCACGTCGCGCCCCTCCACCCGCATCGGCTGACCCAGGGCATCGATGATGCGGTGGCCCAGGCTGTTGGGGGCGCCATGGTCCACGTCGGTGTCCAGCATCACCAGGAACTCGTCGCCCCCGAGGCGTGCCACGGTGTCCTGCGCGCGCACCACGTTGCCCAGGCGCTTGGCCACGAGCCGCAGCACCTCGTCGCCCACCTTGTGGCCCTGCTCGTCGTTGATCTTCTTGAAGCCATCCAGGTCGATGAAAAGCAGCGCCACCGTGCCGGCCTGGTGGCGCGCGGCCTCCAGAGACCGCTCGCAGCGGCGGTGGAAAGCCGAGCGGTTGTACAGGCCGGTGAGCGAGTCGTGATTGGCCAGATACTGCTGCTGGCGCGAAATCTCGATCTTGGAAGAAACGTCCTGCACCAGCGACATGATCGAGGTCACCCGCCCTTCGGCGTCGGTGAGCGCGGAGTTGAACCACTCGCAGTGCATCTCGGTGCCGTCGCCGCGCAGAAAGCAGGTTTCCACGCGGTTCTGGGATTCGCGGCCCGATTGCAGGCTGGCCAGGGCCTGGGTGAGGTTCTCGTCCATGGCCGCCGTGCCCGGCAACGCCAGCAGCGACCGCGCCTCGATCTGCACCACGTCTTCCCAGCCCATCAGCTAGATGGCACGGCGCGAGCAGTGCAGCAGCCGCAATTCGTGGTCCATCTCCAGCACGGCCAGAGGGCTGTTGTCCATGTGCGAAGACAGCCGCTGGTTGGCCGCGCGCAAGGCATTCATGGTCACCTGCAGCTCATGCACATCCAGGGCCGTGGTGACGAAGCCGTCGATCTCGCCCTGGGCGTTGCGCCAGGGCGCAAGGCAGATGGTGCGCCACTCCTCGAAGCCTTCGGGGTTGTGGACCAGGCGCTGATAGTTCAGGCGCTCGCCGCGCAACACCCGCTCCACGAATGGCATGAAGCGCGAATGGTTGTAGTCGCCGTACAGCTCCAGCAGCGTCTTGCCCACCAGCTCCGAGGCGGGCGCGCCGAACCAGCGGGCGTATTCGTCGTTCACGTACACCACGCGCTGCTGCCGGTTCACCGCCGCCACGGTGGCGCCCACGCTGCGTGTGAGCAGCCCCAGCATCTCTTCGGCTGAAAACTCGGCAGCCGCCCTCGACGCGGGCAGCGTGCGAAATCCCGGCAGCTCGTTTGGCGTCATACGGCGGGAACCTTTGACTGTTGTCGTTGGCGGCGTGGGCAACCGGGGCTAAAAGGGGCGCTGCGGCAGCCTGCCGCTGCCATTCCCCGGCATTCCGGCTTGCGCGGGGCAGCTTATCACTTTCTGTTACCAATGCCTCAGCGGATGGGCTGGCGGGCCGCCGCTGGCGCGAGTGGCCGGCGCCCGTCAATCCGCCCAGGTCACCCACCCGGTCCAGGCGGTCACCAGCACCACGATGCCGAAGCCGATGCGGTAGTACGCGAACGGCACAAAGCTGTGCGTGCTGATGTAGCGCAGCAGCCAGCGCACGCAGAGCCAGGCGCTGATGAACGAGAACACCAGCCCGACCGCGAACAATGGCACGTCGCCCACCGTCAGCAGGTGCCGCTCCTTGTACAGGCTGTAGACCCCCGCACCGATCAGCGTCGGGATGGCCAGGAAGAACGAGAAGTCGGTGGCCGCCTTGCGAGACAGCCCCAGCAGCATGCCGCCGATGATGGTGGCGCCGCTGCGGCTCGTGCCCGGCACCATCGCCAGGCACTGCGCCAGCCCCACCTTGAGGGCATCGAGCGGCGTCATGTCGTCCACCTCGTGCACGCGCACCGCGCGGGGCGAACGGCGCTCGGCCCACAGGATGACGAAGCCGCCCAGGATGAACGTACTGGCCACCACCACGGGCGTGAACAGGTGCTCCTTGATGAGCTTGCCAAAGATCAGCGCCAGCACCACGGCGGGCAGGAATCCGATGATCACGTTGAGTGCGAAGCGCCGCGCCTGCCGCTGCGTGGGCAGCGCCACCACGGTGGCCCGGATCTTCTGCCAGTAGACCAGAATCACCGCGAAGATCGCCCCGGTCTGGATGGCGATATCGAAGACTTTAGCCTTGGCATCGTCGAACCCGAGCAATGAACCCGCCAGGATCAGATGCCCGGTGGAAGAGATGGGAAGAAACTCGGTCAGGCCCTCGACCACCCCCATGATGGCGGCCTTGACCAACAATACGACATCCACTGGCGCTCCTTGAAATGACAGGCGGGATTATCGGCGCGCGGCAAGAGCGGCGGAAGATCCCGGAGCGCCATGGCACGGCGGCCTTCTCGCCTCGGCTCAAGCATCAATTCCATTGGTGCTCAGCAAGAAGATATATCGTTTTCGGTTATGCCTTTTGTTTTCTAAAGTCTGGGTCATGTCGAACTTCCACACCACGGCGACGCCATGACAGGCACCCCTGCACGCATTCCTTTCCATCTTGCTTTTCCCGTCCGCGACATCGCGGAAACCCGCGCTTTCTACGGGCAGCTTCTGGGCTGTCCTGAAGGGCGAAGCGCTCCGGAGTGGGTCGATTTCGATTTCTACGGCCATCAGATCGTCGCCCACCTGGCACCCGAGGAATGCGGCCACAGGGCGAGCAGTGCCGTCGACGGGCACGACGTCCCCGTTCGGCATTTCGGCGCCATCCTGCCCATGGAGACATGGCAGGCGCTGGCAGACAAGCTGGCTGCGGTGCATACGAAATTCGTCATCGAACCGTACATCCGGTTCAAAGGCGAACCTGGCGAGCAGGCAACCATGTTCTTCCTGGACCCCTCGGGCAATGCCATCGAGATGAAGGCTTTCGCAGACCTGGGTTCGCTCTTCGCCAAGTGAGAACGCGCGATGAACCTTCCCTCACCACCCGCGCTGGCGTGACCGCGGTGCGCATGGCACTTGCGGCTTCGGCCTCTGCACAAACCGATACCTTGAAAAAGATCAGGGAGTCGGCGACGGTCACGGTGGGCATTCGCGATGTATCCGGCGCCATGCCGTTCACGAAGGGGCTGCGCAACCCGACCGGCCTCAGGTGAGATAGCGACCGGTGACGCCACGGACCCGCATTGCGCTCTTTCGAAACGGCACGGTGGCCAACCCGTTGGACTTTGCGCAAAAGAAGGGGCAGGCCCCGGAGATCGCGGCCCGGCCGGACGGTCTGGTCATCACATCCACCACGGCCGTGATCCGGGTCGACAGGGAAAAGGCTGCCATCGGAGCCGACCACGCCACCGCGGTATCCCTGCTATGGCGCTTTGGGACGGCGGAAGGCCAGCATTTGCGCCTTGGCCCCGGCGGGAGCCTTCACGCGGCCGATCTGCGAAGCCTCTGCCAGGCTGCGCGAGAAGTGGGCGACGAACGGCGAACGGCTCTGGGCCCGACGCTGGAGCAACCCGATTTCACGATGGAAGGTGTGTTCCTGCAGCGAGATCACACGCACGCCATCGGGCAACGGCAGGTGGGCTTCCACCAGCGGAACCAATGCAACGCCCACCCCTTTCGATGCGAGATGAATGAGTCCGGGAATCTCATCCAGTTCGACGGCCTCATTGACCGCCAGGCCCTGGCGCCGCAGGAAACCTTCGACCATTCGGCCACCGAACGAGACCCGGTCGTAGCGAAGAAATGGCCGAGCCTGGATCAAGGTACGCCAATCCTTGCGCGCCGTCTCCTCCTTGGGAACGATCAGCACGAAGGGCTCGTGGACGAGCGATTGCCACGCCAGGTCGGGGGGCATGCCGAAAGGAGGGCGGATCATCACCGCGGCATCGATTTTTCCCGCGTCGAGATCGTCCATCAACCGCATGGAGACACCGGGAGATACATGCACGCGGACCTGCGGAAACAGGCGCCTTGTATCTTTGACGCTC
>NZ_BAAJYR010000205.1:0-6143 GCF_057546605.1 Acidovorax sp. KPB24-03
TCCTTGGCGAACTCCACGATCAGGATGGCGTTCTTGGACGCCAGCCCGATGGTGGTGAGCAGGCCCACCTGGAAGTACACGTCGTTCATCTTCCAGGTCAGCATGGCCCCGAGCAGCGCGCCGAACACGCCCAGCGGCACCACGAGGATCACCGAGAACGGGATCGCCCAGCTTTCATAGAGCGCCGCCAGGCACAGGAACACGATCAGGATCGACAGCGCATAGAGCAGGCCGGTCTGGCCGGTCGAGGCCTTCTCCTGGCGCGACAGCCCGGTCCACTCGAAGCCGATGCCGGGCGGCAGCTTGGCCACCGCCGCCTCGACGATCGCCAGAGCCTCGCCGCTCGATGCCGCGCCCGGCATCGCCATGCCCAGGATTTCCATGGAGGGCACGCCGTTGTAGCGCTCCAGCCGCGGCGAACCCGATGTCCAGCTGGCCTTGGCGAACGAGGTGAAGGGCACCATCGTGCCGGCGCTGTTGCGCACGTACCAGCGATCGATGTCCTCGGGCAGCATGCGAAACGGTGCGTCGGCCTGCAGCATCACCTTCTTCACGCGCCCCTTGTCGATGAAATCGTTGACATAGCTGCTGCCCCAGGCGGCCGAGAACGTGTTGTTGATGTCGGCCATCGACAGCCCCAGCGCCCCCGCCTTGTGCGGATCGATCTCCAGGCGGAACTCCGGCGTGTCCTCCAGTCCGTTGGGGCGCACCGCCACCAGGCGTGGGTCCCTGGACAGCTCGCCCAGCAGCTGGTTGCGCGCCTGCATCAGCGCGGCATGGCCCAGGTTGGCGCGGTCCTGCAGCATCAGATCGAACCCGGTGGCGTTGCCCAGTTCGGACACGGCAGGCGGCGCGAAGGCGAACACCTGCGCATCGCGGATCGTCGCGAAGAACGCGCCGGCCTTTTGCGAAACGCCCGACACGCTCAGCGCCTCGCCCTTGCGCTCGTCCCAGGGCTTGAGCTTGACGAAGGCAAACCCCGTGTTCTGGCCGCTGCCGGCGAAGCTGAAGCCGGACACCGAGAACACGCCCGCCACCGCATCCTTCTGGTCCTCCAGGAAGTGCTTCTCCACCTGGTGGATGACCTCTTCGGTGCGCGCGTTGGCGGCACCGGGTGGCAGCTGCACCAGCACGAACATCGTGCCCTGGTCCTCGTCGGGCAGAAAGCCCACGGGCAGCTTCATGAAGCCGAACACCACCGCCGCCAGCAGCACCGCATACAGCGTCATGTAGCGCCAGCCCTTGCCCAGCATGTGCCGCACGATGCCCTGGTAGCCGCGGTTGCCGCGATCGAAGGCACGGTTGAACGCTCCGAAGAAGCCGGTCGTCGCCATGGCGTGGCCCTTGGGCACCGGCTTGAGGAGCGTGGCGCACAGGGCGGGCGTCAGCACCATCGCCACCAGCACCGAGAGCGTCATCGCCGAGACGATGGTGATGGAAAACTGGCGGTAGATCACCCCGGTCGAGCCGCTGAAAAACGCCATGGGCACGAACACCGCGGCCAGCACCAGGGCCACGCCGACGAGCGCTCCGGTGATCTGGCCCATCGACTTGCGCGTGGCCTCTTTGGGCGACAGTCCCTCCTCGGTCATCACCCGCTCGACGTTCTCCACGACCACGATGGCATCGTCCACCAGCAGCCCGATGGCCAGCACCATCGCGAACATGGTCAGCGTGTTGATCGTGAAGCCGAACGCCGCGAGCACGCCGAAGGTGCCCAGCAGCACCACGGGCACCGCAATGGTGGGGATCAGCGTGGCGCGGAAGTTCTGCAGGAACAGGTACATCACCAGGAACACCAGCACCACGGCCTCGACCAGGGTCCGCACCACCTCCTCAATGGAGATGCGCACGAACGGCGTGGTGTCGTAGGGCTTTTGCACCTTCATGCCCGGAGGGAAGAACTTCTGCAGTTCGTCCACCCGCGCGTCAATCGCGCGGACCGTGTCGAGGGCATTGGCGCCGGTGGCCAGCTTGATCGCCAGGCCGGCGGCCGGCTTGCCGTTGTAGCGGCCGACGGTGCTGTAGTTTTCGCTGCCCAGTTCGATGCGGGCCACATCGCGCAGCCGCACCTGCGAGCCGTTGGTCAGGGTGCGCAGCAGGATCTCCTCGAACTCCGGCGCCGTCTTCATGCGCGTCTGCGCGGTGATGGTGGCGTTGATCTGCTGGTTGCCGGCCGCTGGCAGCGCACCCAGCTGGCCGGCCGAGACCTGCGCGTTCTGCGCCTGGATGGCCGTCTTCACATCGAGCGGCGTGAGGCCGAAGTTGGCCAGCTTGTCCGGATCAAGCCAGACCCGCATGGCGTACTGCGAACCGAACAGGGTCGTGTCGCCCACGCCTTCCACGCGGCTGATCGCGTCCTGCACGTTGGCGGCCACGTAGTCCGACAGGTCGGAGCCGTTCATGCTGCCGTCTTCGGAGGTGAAGGCCAGCACGTTCAGAAAGTTGGTGGCCGACTTGGTGACCGTGACGCCCTGCTGCTGCACCTCTTGCGGCAGCAGCGGCGTGGCCAGCGACAGCTTGTTCTGCACCTGCACCTGGGCGGTATCGGGGTCGGTGCCGTTGTCGAACGTGAGTGTGATCGTGACCTGGCCGGACGACTCGCTGGTCGAGGCCATGTAGCTGAGCCGGTCCAGTCCCTTCATCTTCTGCTCGATGACCTGGGTGACGGTGTCCTCCAGCGTCTTGGCGGAGGCGCCGGGGTAGTTGGCCGTGATCGCCACGGCGGGCGGCGCGATGCTGGGGTACTGCGCGATCGGCAGGGTGAAGATAGAGAGGGCGCCGGCCAGCATCACGATGATGGCCAGGACCCATGCGAAGATGGGGCGGTCGATGAAAAAGCGTGCCATGGGGTTCTTTCGCGCGCGTCAGTTCGCGGAGTTGGCGGCACCCTCGGGGCCGGTGGCCTGTGCCACGGGCGCGGCCGCGGCCTTGGGTGTCCAGGGCATCGCCTTCACCAGGGCACCGGGCGCGGCCCGCTGCTGTCCGTCCACCACGAGCCGGTCTCCGGCCTGCAGCCCGGTGCGCACCAGCCACTGGTCGCCCACCGTGCGCTCGGTCTCCAGGGCCCGCCGCTGCAGCTTGCTGTCCGCGCCGACCACGTAGGCCATGGGCTTGCCGGTGCTGTCGCGCGTGACGGCCTGCTGCGGCACGAGCAGGCCCTGCTCCTTCACGCCTTCCTGCAGCACGGCGCGCACGTACATGCCGGGCAGCAGATCGGCCCGCGGGTTGGGGAACACGGCGCGCAGCGTGATCGCGCCGGTGCTCTGGTCCACGGTGACGTCCGAGAACTCCAGCTTGCCTTCCAGCGGGTAGGCGCTGCCGTCTTCCAGCATCAGCCGCACCTTGGCGGCATTGGCACCCGCCTTTTGCAGATCGCCGCGGGCCAGGGCCTGCTTGAGGCGCAGCAGCGCGGCGCTGGGCTGCGTCACGTCCACGTAGATCGGGTCCAGTTGCTGGATGGTCGCCAGCGCCGTGGCCTGGCTGGCGGTGACCAGCGCGCCCGGCGTGACGCTGGACTTGCCGATGCGGCCCGAGATGGGCGCATCGACCCGCGCATAGGCCAGGTTGATGCGGCTCGTTTCCACGTTCGCCCGGGCCGATGCCACGTCGGCCTCGCCCTGGCCCAGCGATGCGGCCGCGTCGTCGTAATCCTGCTGGCTCACGGCCTGGATGGCCACCAGCTCCTTGTAGCGGTCGGCCTTGAGCCGGGTGGTCTTGAGGCTGGCCTGGGCCTTGGCCAGGGCGGCCACGTTGCTGTCGTAGGTGGCCTGGTAGGTGGCAGGGTCGATCTGGTAGAGCGCCTCGCCGGCCTTCACATCGCTGCCCTCGCGGAACTTGCGCGCCTTCACGATGCCGCCCACCTGGGGCCGCACGTCGGCGACCAGGTAGGGCACGGTGCGGCCGGGCAGTTCGGTGCTCAGCGCCACAGGCTGCGGCTGCACGGTCATCACACCGACGATGGGCGTGTCCTGCGGTGCCGGCGGGCCGCCCGGGGGCTTGCCGCAGGCGGCGAGCAGACAGGCCATGGCAGCTGCGGCCGACAGCGTGAGCAAGGGGCGATGAACGGGTCGCATGGGCAATCTCCAAAGAACAATGCGCCGATGATATACAAACCGTACTGTACGGTAAAGTAAATTTGACTTCGATTCTTCGCCCATCAATACTCGGACGCATGAATACAGAAAACGGAAGTCGGTAGATGCGCGTCAAGACGGAAGCCAAGCGGGACGCGATCGTGGAAATTGCCTCCCAGGTTTTTTCGGAATCGGGGTTCGAGGGGGCGTCGATGGCGGAGATCGCCGCCCGGGTCGGGGGCTCCAAATCCACGCTGTACGGGTATTTCAGCTCCAAGGAAGAGCTGTTCCTGGAGGTCGCCATCGGCGCGGCCAAGCAGCACATCGAATTGTTCTTTCTCGCGCTCGAGCAGGACGAGAGCGAGCTGGAAACCGCGCTGAAGACCTTCGCCGAGAAGATGCTGGCCGTGATCTGCAGCGAGCCGGCCATCCAGGCCAAGCGCGCCTTCGTCGCCGAATCGGGCCGCAGCGACATTGGCAAGCGTTTCTTCGAACTGGGCCCCCACAAGGGCATTCAGGCCCTGGGTTCGTTCCTGGAAGCCCAGATGCGCAAAGGCCTGCTGCGGCAGGCCGACCCCCTGACCGCGGCGCGCCACTTCATGGCCCTGATGGAGTCGGAGACGGCCACGCCGCGCCTCTTCGGCCTGGAGGACAACCTGTCCAAGGTGAAGATGCGCCAGGCCATCGGCCGGGCCATCGACGTGTTCTTGCGCGGCTACGCGGTGGACCCGGCCGACGGCGCCTGAAGCGCCCGGCACCACCGATCGCGGGAGCGTCCCGGCGCCCGCCGCCCCCCCACCGGGCCCGGCTGGCATAAGCACATGCGCAGATGCCATAAGGCCGCGGGGCCGGTTTGCCCGACAATGTGCGGGTTTGCCCGCATGGCAGGGGGCAGCCCAGGTCGCGCAATGCGCCCATCCGCCACCGGCCCTGCCCCTGAAGGCTTCTTTCGTCTCACACCCAATCTGCACCATTTCCATGAGCGCATTCAACGAAGAACGAGTCCTTTCCGTCCACCACTGGACCGACCGCCTGTTTTCCTTCACCACCACGCGCGACCCGGCGCTGCGGTTCTCCAACGGCCACTTCACCATGATCGGCCTCAAGGTGAACGACAAGCCGCTGCTGCGGGCCTACAGCATCGCCAGCGCCAACTACGAAGAGCACCTGGAGTTCCTGTCGATCAAGGTGCCGGACGGCCCGCTGACCTCGCGCCTGCAGAACATCCAGGTGGGCGACTCCATCGTGGTGGGCAGAAAGCCCACGGGCACGCTGCTCATCGACTATCTGCTGCCCGCCAAGCGCCTGTATTTGATCTCCACGGGCACGGGCCTCGCGCCCTTCCTGTCGGTGATCCGCGACCCCGACACCTATGAGAAGTTCGAGGAAGTGGTGCTGGTGCACGGCGTGCGCCAGGTCAAGGAGCTGGCCTACCACGACTTCATCACCGAAACGCTGCCGCAGCACGAGTTCCTGGGCGAGACGGTGTCCAAGCAGCTCAAGTACTACCCCACGGTGACCCGCGAGCCGTTCCGCAACCAGGGCCGCATCAACGACCTGATCGAAAGCGGCAAGCTCTTCACCGACCTGGGCGTGCCCCCGCTGGACCCGCTGGTGGACCGCGTCATGCTGTGCGGCAGCCCCGAGATGCTGGCATCGCTCAAGGCCATCCTGGAGCACCGCGACTTCGAGGAAGGCAACACCACGAAGCCCGGCGACTTCGTGATCGAACGCGCGTTCGTCGAGAAATGAAGTGACGCGCCGGGCGCGGGCGGGCCCGGGATGGCAGAGGCCGGCCCTACCCGCGAGGCACCGGCCTCACGCAGCGCCGGCCCGTGGACAAAGCCACCCCTCAATTGCTATTAAATTAATAGCACAATGCCCTAGTACTGATTGCACTGGAGGCACAAAACACAAGATACCACCACGGTGGCCAGCGGCGCCGGAACCGCCGCCCCAATGGCAACGGGCGGCCAAGGCCGCCCGTGGGACAGTGATGAGGCAAGGGGCCTGCGCAGGCCCCGCCGATCAGTAGCCGTTGTTGGCCACGCGCATCGACTGCGCGCC
>NZ_BAAJYR010000206.1:0-6106 GCF_057546605.1 Acidovorax sp. KPB24-03
GAAGGCGATGCCGTCGATCACGCTGGTGATGTCGGCGATGCGGCGCGAGGACTGGGCGATGCCGTCCATGGTGCCCACCACCCGCTCCACCGCGTCGCGCCCGCGCCGTGCCACGTCGCTGGCCGACACCGCCAGGTGGGTGGCCTGCTGGGCCGCATCCGCGCTGTGGCGCACGGTGGACAGCAACTCTTCCATGCTGGCTGCGATTTCCTCCAGGTTGGAGGCCGTCTGCTCGGTGCGCGCCGACAGGTCCGAGTTGCCGGCCGCGATCTCGGCGCTGGCGCCCGCCACCGACGTGCTGGCCTGCCGCATGCCGACCACCAGGCCCGTCAGACGGGCCTGCATGCCGTCCAGGCGCGCCAGCATGGCCCGCACCTCGTCGCGGTTGCGGCGCCGATGGCCGGGATGGTGGAGGTCAAATCGCCTTCGGCGATGCGGTCCGCCACGGTGGACGCATGCGACAGCGGCCGCAGGATGGAGCGCGACAGCACCACCGCACAGACCAGTGCCAGCACCAGCCCCAACACCGATCCGCCCACCAGCAGTGCGATGCCCTGCCGTTCGCTGGCGGCAGCGGCGGCCCGGTCTTCCTCGACCTGCTTGCGCTGGTAGTCGGCCATGTCGTTCACCGCGGCGGCATAGCGGTCGGCCGCGGGGCGCAGCAGCTTGCCCACCGCATCGGGCGGCAGGGTCTCGCCGGCCTTGCGCCGCTTGACCAGATCGTCGCGCGCCCCCCGGAAAGCGTTGCCCGCGGTGTCGATGGCCTCGAAGATGCGCTTGGATTCGCTGTCCGTCGCCAGCTCTTCGAGCCGCTTGCGCACCTCGGTCGATCGGGCGGAGGTGGCCTTGCGGTCGGCATCGATGCGCGCGGCATAGGCGGGGTTGTCGATTTCCAGCAGGGTTTCGGCGCGCGAGGAACTCAGCACCACGATCGCGTGCAGTTCGCGCGCCAGCAAGGCCCGCTCCGCCGCCGGTCCGCCCAGGCCATCGGCGATGTCCTGCAGTTCCATGAGCCGCCAGATGCCCACGGCAGCGGCGAGGGACATGACCAGGCAGATGACCCCGAAAGCCAGGGCAAGGCGCAGGGAAAGGCGGGCGTTGTGCAGGGTCATGTCAGATACCGGTGAGAAGGGCCGCAGGCGGGAAAGAGCGGCCGATGGTGCGCCAGGCGCATGGGGTGGGGTCCATGGTAAGTATCGGCACCGGTTCTGACAAACTTGATACAAGCGCAAAAAAAGAGCGGCCGGATCGCTCCGGCCGCTCTTCGCGAGGCAGGCGGCATGGAAGGCCGCCCGCTCAATTCATAAGCCCCTTCAGGCGTTCGTCTGCAGCGCGGCAATGCGCTCTTCGATCGGCGGGTGGGTGCTGAACAGCTTGCCGATGCCACCGGCGATGCCCAGGGCGGCCATGTTCTTGGGCAGTTCGGCCGGGTGGGCGCCGCCCAGGCGGGCCAGCGCGTTGATCATGGGCTGCTTGCGGCCCATCAGTTGCGCCGCGCCAGCGTCGGCACGGAATTCGCGCTGGCGGCTGAACCAGGCCACGATCATCGACGCCAGGAAGCCCAGCAGGATGTCGAGCACGATGGTTGTGGCGTAGTAGCCGATGCCGGGGCCGGAGCTGTTCTCGTCGTTCTTGCGCAGGAAGCTGTCCACCGCATAGCCGATCACGCGGGACAGGAACACCACGAAGGTGTTCATCACGCCCTGGATCAGCGTCATGGTCACCATGTCGCCATTGGCGATGTGGGCCACCTCGTGGCCGATCACCGCCTCGACCTCCTCGCGCGTCATGCCCTGCAGCAGCCCGGTGGACACCGCCACGAGGGCATTGTTCTTGAACGCGCCGGTGGCGAACGCGTTGGGGTCGCCGGGGAAGATGCCGACCTCGGGCATGCCAATGCCGGCCTTGTCGGCGAACTTGCGCACGGTCTCGACGATCCAGGCCTCATCGGCCGACCCGGTGCCGTCGATGATTTGCACGCCCGCGCTCCACTTGGCGACGGGCTTGCTGATCAGCAGCGAGATGATGGCGCCGCCGAAGCCCATGATGAAGGCAAAGCCCAGCAGTGCCCCCAGGTTCAGGCCATTGGCGGTCAGGAAGCGGTTGACGCCCAGCAGGCTGGCGACGATGCCCAGCACCACCACGACGGCGACGTTGGTCAACAAGAAAAGCGCGATTCGTTTCATCGAAGGGTTCTCCACGGAGGGATACGGGGGTGTGACCAGCGGCAGGAACGCGCTGTCACAAACCGGAAAATGGGGATGGTGCGCAGGCGTTCAAGCCGTGTTCGCAGCGTTGCGATGGCCCTGGTGTGGTTTGTTATGCGGGGCGCGCGCTGCGGAATACGAGGGAGTCATCATAGAAGCAAAAGTTCTCGTTCTCGGGCCACCAGCCGGGCACTCCGAGCACCGGCAGCGGCAGAAAAGGCTTGGTGGCCAGGTGCACCGCATCGAGCGCGCCGGCCAGCCAGGCATCCACATCCGCTACCGAATCCATAGCACCCTGCGCTTGATACACATGCGCCGTGATCGGTTTTCTTGGTGCCTCGAGTTTTTCCAGCAAGGCATGGCCGAACAGCACCAGCTGCGCCTGCCGCCACAGCGGCCGCAGATCGACGAACAACCGCCGCCAGTCGCGCGCCGCCAGCGCCTGCCACAGCGGCGCGGGGGCGAACAGCACGGCGCCGTTTTCATCGAACAGCGTGATCGCATCGCGCAGCGGCCCGCGCACCGCGCCCACCCCGGTCTGGGCGATGGCCTCGGCCTGCAGGGCATTCAGCCGGCGCTTGGCCTGCGGGTACCGCAGCCAGACCAGGCCATTGAAGAAATCGTGCAGGTTGTCGCGGGTGGGGACGGTGCCGGTGTCGAAGATGAACGCCTCGTAGGCCTGGCCCGCCGGCAGCGCCGAGTGCGCCACGAAGCGCACGGCGGCGCCCGGCATCCGGTTCAGGGCGTCCGGCAGGGGCGTGCCGGACTGCCACGCCGCCCGGACCGCGGGGCCCAGGTGTTGGAACGGCTGCAGCCAGGGCGGTACCGCGCCGAGCGCGCCAGGGCCCACGGATTCAGCGCGCCTCAGGGAGGTAGCGGACCGCGTTGGGCTGCGTCTGGGGCTTCAACTCGAACTGGTCGGGGAATTTCTTGAACAGCTTGGTCGATGCCGTGTTCTTGCCCAGCAGCCTGGCGTCGTGCAGCAGCTTCACGATGTCGCCCAGGGGCTGCCACTGCCCGGCCTTCAGGGCGGGGGCATGGTCCAGGATATGCCGGACGCTGACGGCCTCGCCGCTGCCCGAGCCCGCCCGGCGGCCCCCTGCCCCAGAGTCACCCGCCGCCTTGGTCGCCGTGGCGGAAGCCACCTTCTTGGCGGCGGCTTTCTTCGCAGGCGCCTTCTTGGCCGGGGCGGCCTGCGCCGCCGGTTTGGGCGCAGCGGTCTTGCGAGGAGTGGTTTTGCGCGCGGGCGCCTTCTTGGCCGCGGGGCTTCGGGAGGCCGGTGGTGCGGACTCCGGCACCGCGGCGGGGGCCTCGGTCACCGCATCGGCCTCCTGCCCGACCAGGAAGACCTGATCGTAGGCATTGACGGCCTCGGGCGCCATCTTGCCGCGGTCGGAAAGGCACACCATCCGGAACCCGCGCTCGCGCAGCCGCAGCACCAGCGGCACGAAGTCGGCATCGCCCGAACCGATCGCGATGGTGGACGGATGCGACGGCGCATAGGACAGTTCCATCACATCGACCGCCAGGGCCACGTCCGTCGTGTTCTTGGTCAGCGACAGGTTCATGTAGGGCCGGATCATGCGGGTGCGCAGCACCTCCCCGAGCCCCTTGAGCTTGTCGGCACTGCCGTAAGCGCGGCGCAGGGACACGCTGCCCTCGTGCTGCTCCAGGGTGCGAAAGGCCTCCTCCACCCAGGCGGGCGCACACAGGTTGTCGGCGTCGATGAAGAAAGCGGTCATGGGTGGCCTCGCAGGGACTGTCGGAGCACGGCCGCCAAGGCGGGCAGGCACGCTGGGTGCGTGGTGGCGTTCACCCCACGACCCGCCACGGCAGCGCCTCGCCCGAGCGCAGCGGCTTGAGCTCGGCCTCGCCGAAGGCGAAGCTGCCCGGCGGCGTCCAAGATTCGCGGCGCAGGGTGATCGTGCCCTGGTTGCGCGGCAGGCCGTAGAACGCGGGGCCGTGGAAGCTGGCGAAGCCTTCGAGCTGGTGCAGCGCACCGGCATGGTCGAATGCCTCGGCGTACATCTCGATCGCTGCATGGGCGGTGTAGCAGCCGGCGCAGCCGCTCGCATGCTCCTTGAGGTGGGCCGGGTGCGGCGCGCTGTCGGTGCCCAGGAAGAATTTGTCGCTGCCACTGGTGGCCGCCTCCACCAGCGCCACCCGGTGCGTTTCACGCTTGAGCACGGGCAGGCAGTAGTAATGGGGGCGGATGCCGCCGGTAAAGATCGCGTTGCGGTTGTAGAGCAGGTGGTGCGCCGTGATGGTGGCCGCGGTGAAACGGTCGGCCTGCTGCACGTACTGCGCCGCATCCCGGGTGGTGATGTGCTCGAAGACGATCTTCAGTTCCGGGAAGTCGCGGCGCAGCGGAATGAGCTGCTGCTCGATGAACACGGCCTCGCGGTCGAACAGGTCGATGTCGCTGCTGGTCACCTCGCCGTGCACGAGCAGCAGCAGGCCGGCCTTCTGCATGGCCTCCAGGGTGCGGTAGGTCTTGCGCAGATCGGTCACGCCGGCATCGCTGTTGGTGGTGGCGCCGGCGGGATAGAGCTTGAGGGCGATCACACCCGCCGCCTTGGCGCGCACGATCTCCTCGGGCGCCAGGTTGTCGGTGAGGTACAGCGTCATCAGCGGCTCGAAGGCAACGCCAGGCGGCACGGCCGCCTGGATGCGCTCCTTGTACGCCGTGGCCAGGGCCGCCGTGGTCACGGGCGGGCGCAGGTTGGGCATGATGACGGCGCGCCCGAACTGGGCGGCCGTGTGCGGCACGACGGTGAGCAGCGCTTCGCCGTCGCGCACGTGCAGGTGCCAGTCATCCGGGCGGGTGATCGTGAGGGTGTCGGGGGAGTGGGCAGCGGTCATGGGCGCCATTGTCCCATCGCGCCAGCCCATGAAAAAACCCTGCCCACCCGGAGGGATGGACAGGGTAAACCCCAAATCAATGGGGCGAGGGGGTTGCAGGTTGGTGTTCTGATCAGCAGCCGGAGGGGCGGTTGCCGCGCATGGGAACGATGCCCGAGACGGTGATGCGGTCACCCGAGCCGTCGGTGGCCGTGAGCGTCTTGCTCAGGAGGCGCACCTGGTTGGAATCGCGCGACACGGTGGTGTCGCTCCAGTCGGTGGCGCTGAACTCGCGCTGCGAGAACGTGAGGAAGGCGATGTACAGGTTGCCGGCATTGGGCTGGTAGCGCACGTCGCCGGAGGCCTGGTCGCTGGAGCCGACCTTTTTGGCGCCGTCGAAACGGAAGGTGCAGACTTCGGGCGACGAACCTACCGAGTTCTTCTTTTCCACGTCGGTCAGGTTGATGGTGCCGTCGCCGTACACGCCGTTCAGGCCGGAGACCGTGGCATTGCTCACCGTGAGCACGCCGGGCTGATCGCTCGGGGTGGGATCGTCATCGTTGCCGCCGCCACAGGCGGTGAGCAGCAAGGCGGTGCAGGCGGCAGCGGAAAAGGTCTTGAGAAAAGCGTTCATGGGTCAGTCAGGATCGGTCGGTGGGGAAGCCGCAGGATCGGGTGGCATGCCCCCGATCTCGCGACAAGTCCCGATCCTAGAAATGGCCCCTCAGCCCCCCTGTGGGCCTTTGGCAGCGGAGCCCGTAGGACAGATTCCCACACCGCCCGTGCCCGCCGGGCGCAGCGCAGGCGGGGAGGCAACCCTTCAGGCCAACGCCTGGGGCGCCACCGCCGGAAACCGCACGGTGAAACAAGAGCCCCCTTCCGGGCGGTTTTCCACCTCGACCGTGCCGCCCTGGCGGACCACCAGGGCATGGACGATCGACAGCCCCAGGCCCGAGCCCTCGCCCCCGTGCCCGGGCGCGTGCGGAAAGCGGCGAAACGGCCGCGACAGCATCTCGGGCGGCAGCCCGGCCCCGGCATCGCTCACGCGCAGCGCCACG
>NZ_BAAJYR010000207.1:0-6096 GCF_057546605.1 Acidovorax sp. KPB24-03
GTGCTGGCCGGCGCCGCGGCGGTGGCCCTGCCGGGCTGCGCGCGGTTCTACTACGGCAGCGCGGCCGCGGGCGGCGTGCAGACCGACCTGCTCGAATTCAATCAGAAGGCCGCGGACATGCTGCTGCAGGGCGCGCCGCTCGATCCGCGCCAGCCGGTGCTGGTCTCCACGCTGGTGCACCTGGACCGGCTGAACGAGTCGTCCCGGCTGGGCCGCCTGTGCTCCGAACAGATCGCCGGGCGGCTGGTGCAGCGCGGCGTGCGGGTGACCGAGCTGAAGCTGCGCGAGAACCTGGTCATGCGGCCCGGCGACGGCGAACTGCTGCTCTCGCGCGAAGTGCGCGAGGTGAGCCGCGCCCAGGCGGCGCAGGCGGTGGTGGTGGGCACGTACGCGGCCACCCCGCAGACGGTGTACGTGAGCCTCAAGCTGGTGAGCCCCGAGGGCAACGCGGTCATGGCGGCCTACGACTATGCGCTGCCGGTGGACTCGGACATCCGCATCCTGCTGGCGATGCGCTGACGGGCCGGTGGGCGGATGGGGGCTGGGGCTGTGGGCGGTGGCGTCCCGACCGTCCCGGCGTGCCCATGAAAAAAACCCGGCCAGGGCCGGGTTTTCGAATGGTTTGATTTGCTATTGATTTTGTAGCGATATGCCCTGGTGGAATATGCGCTGGAAGGCTTTTTGGCTCAAAGCCTGGCGGTGCAGGGGCTCAGTGCAGCATCAGCGCACCGGCCGACTTGCTCTTGCCGGCACGGGCGGGCGGATTGCACAGGCCGCAGGTGTAGTTGCGGGCGTTTTCGTACAGCTCGGTGACGAACTGGCCGCTGCACTGCGAGCAGGCGGTGCGGGTCAGCATGCCGGCGTCCACGAACTTCACCAGGCGCCAGGCGCGGGTGAAGGACAGCAGGGGTTCGATCTCGGCGGTGGTGACCTGCTCGTTGTACAGGCGGTAGGCCTTGGTGAGCAGCTCCACCGAATCCAGGTCCACGCCCTTGGACAGGTATTCGTAGATGTTCAGGAACAGCGAGCTGTGGATGTTCTCCTGCCAGGTCAGGAACCAGTCGGTCGAGAAGGGCAGCTGGCCCTTGGACGGCGACTTGCCGGCGATCTCCTTGTACAGCCGGATCAGGCGCTCGTAGGACAGCGTGGTTTCCGACTCCAGTACCTGCATGCGGGCACCCATCTGGATCAGCATGGCGGCGCGTTCGATCTGCTTGGATTCGTTGAGGACGCTCTTGACGGGTGCGGACATGGCTGGCTTTCGAAGAAGGGTGGGCGGCGGCAGGCGGGCGAGGCGGTGAGGGCGGCGGGCGCTGCGCTCAGAGCACTTCGGACACGCGGCTGGCCATCAGGATGTTGGCGTGCAGCGTGTTGGTCGCTTCGTTGCCGACCTTCTTCGGGGTGTTGTGGTTGGTGAGCAAGCTCCACACCAGGTTGTCGTCCACCCGGAAGCTGCACAGCAGCGTGTTGCGGGAGGCCAGCTTGAGCACCTGAGCGGCCGACAGCGAGGCGAGGATGTCGGCGGCGTCTTCGTTCAGGCCCAGACGGAAAACAGCTTCCGCCTTGTCCTGGCGGATCAGGGTCTGTGCCAACATCAGGTAGGTGAGGTTGGCTTCGCGGATTTCAGCGAGAAGTTGTTCGGAGGTCATGGTGAATCCTTTTCCTTTAACCGATCTGGCGGGGTTCATGCGGTTTGCATGGTTTCGCGATCCGTTGAAATGGATTGTGAATTCAGCCCAATCAAAAATTAAGTCGGGGTTTGGATGTGCAGCGTGTCTGGTCGGCGCACCGCCCGTGTAGGAAGTTGCCTTACAAAATCCGCAGCGGCTGTCCCACCCTGGAGAGGGGGCCGCCTGCTGCACGGCCGGCCCTCCCGCAGGGGTCAGCCGCGCTCCACGGGGCGGTCAGGAACACTGCACCATTCGCTCCAGCTGCCGGCAAACAGCGTGGTTTTTCCGAAACCGGCCAGTTCCATGGCCAGGACATTCGGGATGGCGCTCACCCCGCTGCCGCACTGGTGCACCACCGTGCCGGGCGCGCGGGCGCCGAGCAGGGCCTCGAACTCGGCGCGCAGTTGCGCGGCGGGCTTGAAGCGGCCATCCGGCCCGAGGTTTTCGCTGAAGGGGCGGTTCAGCGCGCCGGGAATGTGCCCGGCCACGGGGTCCAGCGGCTCGACCTCGCCCCGGTAGCGGGCGGGGGCGCGGGCGTCGATCACCGTCTGGCGGTCCTGCCCCAGGGCGGCCTGCACGTCCGCCGCGGTGGCCAGTTGGCGCAGGGGCTCGCCCAGCTTGAAGTTGGACTGGAAATGCGCCGGCTCGTCGCCGCTGGCGAGGTCCCCGCCCGCCGAAGTCCAGGCCTGCAGGCCGCCGTCCAGCACCGCCACCGCATCGTGGCCGGCCCACTTGAGCATCCACCACAGGCGGCCGCAGTAGTTGGCGCCGTTGCGGTCGTACACCACGGCCTGCATGCCGTTGGTGAAGCCGATGCGCGAGAGCCAGGCTTCGAGCCGGTCGCGGTTGGGCAGGGGGTGGCGCCCGCCCGATGCGGGCTGGTCCGCCTCGGTGGCGACGATGGTGCCGCCCGCGCCGGGGGCGCCGTGCTTGGCGCTCAGGTCGCGGTCCAGGTGCGCGTAGAGCGCGCCGGGAATGTGCGATTGGCGGTATTGCTGCTCGCCCAGCGAGGGCTGCGTCAGGTCGAACGTGCAGTCGAAGACCATCCGCGGCGCACCGCTGGCGATGAGGGATTGCAGTTCGGCGGCGGAGATGAGGGTGGTGTACGGCATGGGACTGAATCAATCGGTGGCGGACAGGCCCTTATTGTGGTCCGGCGCGGCGGGGGCGTGCGTCGGACAGGCCTGACGGGCGGTCGCGCCGGGGAAAGGCACCCGACTGCGGCAGCGCCGGATCGGCGGCCTCAGTGCTCTTCGGCCGGCGCACCGGGTGCCGCGCGCGCCCGCAGCACGGTGGCCACGATGCCGCTCACCACGATGAGCGCCATGCCGGCCCAGCCGATGGCGGGGATGTCGTCGCCAAACAGCAGCACGCTGTACAGCGCCGCGAACACGATGCCCGAATACTGCAGGTTGGCCACCACCAGCGTGCCGCGAGAGGTGCGCGCGGTGGCATAGGCCCGCGTCAGGCACAGCTGGCCGGCCGCCGCCAGCACGCCGATGGGCAGCAGCCACAGGCTGGGCCAGCCCGGCCACTCCGAAGTGCCCGTGAGCAGCAGGCCCGCGCCACCGGCCACCGCCGAGCCCACCGCGAAATAGAACACCGTGCGCGTCTCGGGCTCGCCCAGGCGCGACAGCGCCATCACCTGCATGTAGGCGAACGCGGCGGTGAGGCCCGACAGCAACCCGATCAGGCCGGCGAACATCTGGTGCTGGTCGAGGCTGGGGCGCAGCATCATCACCACGCCGGCAAAGCCCACCATCACGGTGAACACCAGCGTGCCCTGCAGCGGCGGACGCGAACTGCTGCTCGACGGCCGCCAGGCCAGCAGCGCGCCGCCGACGAGGAACGCCGCGATCCACACGCTGCTCATGTAGTTGAGCGTCATCGACGTGGCCAGCGGCAGGTGGGCGATGGAATAGAACCACGAGCCCAGCGAGACCACGCCGATCAGGCTGCGCCAGGCATGCATGCCCGGGTAGTGCGTGCCCAGCTTGACCCGCTGCGAGCGCGCCAGCGCCCACAGGATCGCCATGCCGATGATGCCGCGGTAGCACACCAGTTCGGCCGAGTTGAAGTAGGCCGACGCCACCTTGACGCACACGCCCATGCTGGCGAAGAGGAACGCGGCCAACACCATCCAGAGCGCTTGCATGGGAATGAGGGGGTTTGGAGTAAAAGAGGCCGCATGCCCTAGTGGATCATGCGGTGGTAGCTATTGTTTTTATAGCAATCGGATCGGCGTCAGCGCCGGGGTACCGCATCGCCCATGGCGGCGCGATACCACTCGTGGAAGTGCTGCATGCCGTCTTCCATCGGGCTCTGGTAGGGGCCGACCTCGTTGTCGCCGCGCTCGTAGAGGGCGCGGCGGCCGGCGTCCATGCGTTCGCCGATCTCGTCGTCCTCGATGCAGGTTTCCATGTAGGCGGCCTGCTGGGCCTCGACGAACTCGCGCTCGAAGGCGGTGATCTCCTCGGGGTAGTAGAACTCCACCATGTTCATCGTCTTCGTCGGGCTGACGGGGTGCAGCGTGGAGACGGTGAGCACATGCGGATACCACTCCACCATGATGTGCGGGTAGTAGGTGAGCCAGATCGCGCCGCGTTCGGGCAGCTTGCCTTCGCGGTACTGCAGCAGCACGTCGTGCCATTTGCGGTAGATGTCGGAGCCGGGCTTGCCGAAGGTGGAGGCCACGCCGACCGTCTGCACCGAGTAGTGCTTCTGGAACTCCCAGCTCAGGTCCTCGCAGGTAACGAAATTGCCCAGGCCCGGGTGGAACGGGCCCACGTGGTAGTCCTCGAGGTAGACCTCGATGAAGGTCTTCCAGTTGTAGTTGCACTCGTGCATTTCCACGCGGTCGAGCGAAAAGCCGTCGAAGCTCAGTTCGGCGCGCGGCCCCATGCCGGCCAGATCGGCGCCGATGTCGCGGCCGTTGTCCTCGAACAGGAGGCCGTTCCACTCGCGCAGTCCGTAGTTGTTGAGGTTCAGGCAGGGGTCCTGCGCGAAGTGCGGGGCGCCGAGCAGCTGGCCGCCGGGCGAATACGTCCAGCGGTGCAGCGGGCACACGATGTTGCCGCCCGCATGGCCCTTGCCGTGGCCCTGCAGGGTGCCGCGGCCCTTGAGCATCACCGCCTGGCGGTGGCGGCACACATTGGAGATCAGCTCGACGCCGCCCTGCGCGTTGCGCACGAGCGCACGGCCCTCGCCTTCCTGCGGCAGGGCATAGTAGTCGCCCGCATCGGGCACGGAAAGCTGGTGCCCCACATAGCGGGGCCCGCGCTGGAAGATGGTCTCCAGCTCGCGCTGGAACAGCGCTTCGTCAAAGTAGCTTGAAACTGGTAGTTGGCTTGCGGCCTGCTGCAGTTGAAGACTTAAATCAGACATGGGTGACCTGACCTAAAGACTCCCCACAGGGAGGGTGCGTGAAGTGCACACGGAAAAAAAGAAACCGGCATGCAAGCCGGCCCGAAGGGAATGGGATTGTAGCCGGTGGGGTTATTTCCGCTCCCCCCGTATGTGTATTGGCCGGACATGCTTGAGCGCGCCGGGCAAGGCTTGCGCGCCGATGGTGTCGCCAAGGTGCCAGCCATTTTCCACGTGCCCCCCACCCGCCGCCGCCCGCCCGAAGGAGGGTGCGCCTAAAATCACCCGTTTTACCTGCGCGTTCGCCGCCCCCCCGTTCCATGCCCAAGGCCTCCGCCGTTCCCCCGAAACTCCCCGAACCCGCCAGCTACGAAGCCGCGCTGGAAGAGCTGGAGCAACTCGTGGGACGCATCGAGTCGGGCCAGTTGCCCCTGGAACAGATGCTCGCGGGCTACCAGCGCGGCGCGCAGTTGCTGGCCTTTTGCCGCGGCCGGCTGGAAGCGGTGCAGGACCAGATCAAGGTATTGGACGAAGGAGCGCTGCAACCATGGACGCAGGAGTGACCCCCACCATGGCGGCAGTACCGACCCCTCTGGGCCCATCCACCGTGCCCACCCCGCTTCATGCCCCGTTCGACCTCGGCGGCTGGAGCCATGCGCAACTGGCGCGCGTGGAGGACGCCCTGTCGCGCTGGGTATGCAGCGATGCGCCGGCAGGCCTGGGCGAGGCCATGCGCTACGCGGTGCTGGACGGCGGCAAGCGCCTGCGGCCCCTGCTGGTGCTGGCCGCCTCGGAGGCCGTCGGCGGCCTGGACGAAGCGGCCTTGCGCGCGGCTTGCTCGGTGGAGCTGATCCACGCCTATTCCCTGGTGCACGACGACATGCCGTGCATGGACAACGACGTGCTGCGCCGCGGCAAGCCCACGGTGCACGTGCGCTTCGGCGAGGCGCGCGCGCTGCTGGCGGGCGATGCGCTGCAGGCGCTGGCCTTCGGCCTGCTCACGCCGGAGGGGCCGCAGGTGCCGCCCGCGATGCAGGCCACGCTGTGCCGCATGCTGGCCCAG
>NZ_BAAJYR010000208.1:0-6079 GCF_057546605.1 Acidovorax sp. KPB24-03
CGGCGCTGCGCGGCACGGCCTCGGGCACCGGCGCATGGCAGGCGCTGCGCGGCGAGCTGCGCGGCGTGAGCGATGTGGAACGCATCACGGCCCGCATCGCACTGCGGCAGGTGCGCCCGCGCGAGCTGCTGGGCCTGTGCAAGACGCTACAAAAAAGCAGAGCAGCTTGCCGGGGCATTCCATGCTTCGGAGCCGTTTTTGGCCCAGATCTTCGACCACCTGCGTCCGCCGGTCGATTGCGGCGAACTGCTGCGCGCGGCCATCCATGAAGAGCCGGCGGCGCTGGTGCGCGACGGCGGCGTGATCGCCCCGGGCTTCGACGCCGAGCTGGACGAGCTGCGCGGCATCCAGACGCACTGCGACACCTTCCTGCTCGACCTGGAGACGCGCGAGCGGGCACGCACCGGCATCGCCAACCTGCGCGTGCAGTTCAACAAGGTGCATGGCTTCTACATCGAGGTGACCAGCAGCCACCTGGACCGCGTGCCGCACGACTACCGCCGCCGCCAGACGCTCAAGAACGCCGAGCGCTTCATCACGCCGGAACTCAAGACCTTCGAGGACAAGGCGCTGTCGGCGCAGGAGCGCGGCCTGGCGCGCGAGAAATGGCTGTACGAGCAGCTGCTGGACCGGCTGCAGCCGCATGTGCCCGCCCTCACCCGGCTGGCGCATGCGCTGGCCACGCTGGACGTGCTGTGCGCGCTGGCCGAGCGCTCGCTCACGCTCCAATGGTGCGCACCGCAGTTCGCGCCCGAGCCCTGCATCGAGATCGAGGGCGGGCGCCACCCGGTGGTGGAGGCGCGGTTGGCCGAGACCTCGTCCGGCAGTTTCATCGCCAACCACACGCGGCTGAACGCCAACACCCGCATGCAGGTCATCACCGGGCCGAACATGGGCGGTAAATCGACCTACATGCGGCAGGTGGCGCTGATCGTGCTGCTGGCCAGCATGGGCAGCCACGTGCCGGCCACGTCGTGCCGCCTGGGGCCCATTGATGCCATCCACACGCGCATCGGCGCGGCCGACGACCTGGCCAACGCGCAATCGACCTTCATGCTGGAGATGACCGAGGCCGCGCAGATCCTGCATTCGGCCACGCCGCACAGCCTGGTGCTGATGGACGAGATCGGGCGCGGCACGAGCACCTTCGACGGCCTGGCGCTGGCCAGCGGCATCGCCACGCACCTGCACGACCGCACCAAGGCGTTCACGCTGTTCGCCACCCACTACTTCGAACTGACCGAACTGTCGGCGCGCCACCAGCACGCGGTGAACGTGCACGTGGGCGCGACCGAGTCGGGCTCGAACATCGTCTTTTTTGCACGAGATCCAGCCGGGGCCGGCCAGCCGCAGCTACGGCATCCACGTGGCCCGACTGGCGGGCGTGCCGGGGCCGGTGCTGAACCATGCGCGCCACACGCTGGCCGCGCTGGAGCAGCGGGCCGGCGAGGGCGAAACGCAGGTGGACCTGTTCGCCGAGCCGCCCGAGGCCGAGGGGCCGCTGGTGAGCCCGGCGGAAGCGGCGCTGGCCGAACTGCAGCCCGACACCCTGAGCCCGCGCGAGGCGCTGGACGCGCTGTACCAGCTCAAGCGGCTGGTACGGGGCTAGGCCGCGCAGGCCATCGACCTCAGGCGAGGCTGACTTACTCGGCTGGAGAAACCGCGGGCTTCTACTCCTTGCCCGTGCGCTCGAACTTGGTCTTGGCCGCGATCTGCTGGCCTTCGGACAGGCCATCCATGTCGCGGTACAGATGCACCGACAGAGCGATGGCGCCGGACTTGTTCTTGAGGCTGTGGGGCACGCCCAGCTCGTCAGGCCCGAAGCCGGCCAACGACGCTTCTGTCCGCGCATTTCTTTCGGTCTTTTCGGCCAGCGGCGTGTTGTCTTTCGTTTCGCCGGTCGGTCGGTAGATTCGCTCCGACAACTTGCCCTTCAGGATGAAAGAAGCGCACTCGTTGGGATGGTCGTGGATGGGGGTCTTTTGCCTGGCATCGAACGCGAACAGTTGCAGGCAGAACGACTCTCCCTCCTTCGCGTGGCTGTGCAGCAGATAGCGACCGTAACCCGCCAACTGTGTGGCGTCCTTGGGCTTATAAATATCTGTGGACAACTGGGCTTCCTCCAGCAGGCTCTTGAGGGCGTCCGCCACGCAATCGCGCACGTCCTTGCCCGCCGCGATCTCGGCTTGCACGGAGGCATTTTGCAAAAGCTTCTGAACGCCGGCTTCCAGGCGCTTTTGGTTAGCCGCGTGGGTCTGCCGGGCTTGCAGGGACAGCGTGGTGTACACCTTGTCGAGCTTGGCCTCGCGGGCTGCGATGCCCGAATACGTGCCCAGCAGCGAGGTGCGTGGGCGCTTGGCCGAAGCACCTTCCGCGCTGGCGTCCGGGGACCGCGCCTGCAGGCCGTCCAGGCGGGCATCGCCGCCCGGCTGGCTCGAACCGGCAGGCCGTTTGTTCGAAGAGCCGGTATCGGCGACTTCGGCGCGTTCGGAACGGGGCGAAACGGCGCGGGAAGGGGAAGAGATGGAGCTGGTCGTCATGGTTTGAAAAAGAGTGGATGAGGAAGAAAAAGCGGGAGAACAACGGCGATCCACCGTGTCGCCACCCACCCGCCATTCTTCGAACCACAAGGCGGAATCCCGCCGCCCGTGCGAAGCAGAGGCACGGAAATGCGAATGTCTTTTCATATTGCGAAATCATCTGAAACATTGGCGACACGCCGCACCGTTTGTCCCCTGTTTCTGCCGCACCGTCTTGGGGCAAGTCCGCAGCGCAACGGCGACAAGGCCTACACTCGACCCTTTGTCCCCCAATTGCCCTCCATGACGTATTGCGTCGCCATCAAGCTCAACGCCGGACTGGTTTTCCTGTCCGATTCCCGCACCAATGCGGGCCTGGACCAGATCAGCTCCTTTCGCAAGATGATGATCTACGAGAAGGCGGGCGACCGATTCATGGTGCTGCTGTCCGCCGGCAACCTGAGCATCTCCCAGTCGGTGCGCGAGATCCTGCAGTCCGAGCAGCTCACCGACCGCGAGGGCGGCGAGCCGATGACGATCTGGAATGCCAAGAGCATGTTCGATGCCGCCCGCGTGCTGGGCGCCGCCGTGCGCCACGTGCATGAACGCGACGGCGCTGCGCTCAAGCGCTCGGGTGTGGACTTCAATGTCTCGCTGGTGTTCGGCGGTCAGATCCAGGGCGAGGGCATGCGGCTCTTTCAGGTGTACTCGGCGGGCAACTTCATCGAGGCCACGTCCGAGACGCCGTACTTCCAGGTGGGCGAATCCAAATACGGCAAGCCCGTGCTCGACCGCGTGCTGACGCCCGACACGCCGCTGGACGAGGCCGCCAAGTGCGCGCTGGTGTCCATGGACAGCACGCTCAAGTCCAACCTGTCGGTGGGGCTGCCGCTGGACCTGGTGGTGTATGAGGTGGGCCAGTTCGCCACCGACAAGATCGTCTGCATCGACGAGCACAACCCCTACTTCCGCATGCTGCACAACAGCTGGGGCGAGAAGCTGCGCGAGGTGTTCGACAGCATCGAAGACCCCGCATGGCACGGTGGCCTGACCGAAGTGCCGATCAAGGTCGAGCCGTCGCGCAGCCGCCCGATCAAGAAGATCACCAACCCGCGCGACAAGCTCGTCTGACGCCCTGGCGGCACGCCGCCACGGCAGCAGCCGCCGAAGCCCCATGCTCCCCATCGTCTTCTCGCACGCCAACAGCTTTCCGGCAGGCACTTACTCGGTGCTGTTTCGCCACCTGAAGAACCGGGGTTTCGATGTCAGCGCGCTGGACCGCTACGGGCATGCGCCCGAGTACCCCGTCACCAACAACTGGCCGCACCTGGTGCAGCAGCTGGCCGACTTCGCGCAGGAGCAGGTGCAACGCGTGGGCAGGCCGGTGTTCTTCGTGGGCCACTCGCTGGGCGGCTTCCTGAGCGTGATGGCCGCCGCACGCCACCCCGAACTGGCGCGCGGCGTGCTGATGATCGACTCGCCCCTCATCAGCGGCTGGCGCGCCAGTGCGCTGGGCATGGCCAAGCAGACGCAGCTGGTGGGTGCCGTGTCGCCCGGCAAGGTCAGCCGGGCCCGGCGCAATGCCTGGGCCAGCTCCGACGAGGCGCTGGAGCATTTCCGCAAGAAGAAGGCCTTCGCGCAGTGGGACGGCGAGGTGCTGCGCGACTACATCCAGCACGGCCTGCGCGAGCACGAGGGCCGGCACATGCTGCATTTCGACCGGGCCGTGGAGACCGCCATCTACAACACTCTGCCGCACAACCTGTCGCAACTGCTGCGAGCGCACCCGCTGCGCTGCCCTGCGGCGTTCATTGGCGGGCGCTCATCGGCCGAGGTGCGGCAGGTGGGCATGGCGATGACGCTGAGCATCACCCAGGGGCGGGTGACGGTGCTCGACGGAAGCCACCTGTTCCCGATGGAGCAGCCCAAGACCACGGCCGCCGCCATCGAAGCCGCACTGTTGAATCTCATGGCGGTCCGGGCCGCCTGATCCTTCGGCTCCCTGATCCCCCTGCGCCGGCTCCGCACCGTGCGAGAGTGCCGCCCAAACGATCTGCCGAAATCAATTACGAGGACGCAGAGCGCATCCGCCGTATGAAAGGTCGCGCCCATGGCCGGTGCCGCCCGCCGCCCGCCGCTGCATGGCACCCGCTTTTCGTGGGCCCCACGCACCGCACCATCAAAAAAATGGAATCTGCGGAGAAAGTTCTTCTACACTGCGGCAGCGTTACAACGTGATACAGCATGCCCCGTCCCCACACCGTCCGCCCCCGCTGCGCTGCTTCCCGCCCCCGCATGGCCCTCTGCCCGCCCTGTGGCGGCTTGCGCACATGACACAGCGCCCGGCACCTTCCGGCGGGCGCTGCGCCCGCCATTCGCGCACGGTGCGCTGACGCCCAAGCCATCGCGTCTCTCCCATTGCCACCGTTGCCATGCGCCTGTTTTCCCGCCTGCATCCGTGGTCTCCAACCTTCCTGCGGTGCTGGCTGCGCCGCGTTCTGCCGGGGTGCGTGGTGGTGATGTCCGCATTGCTCGCCCCCGCCGCCCAGGCCGCGCAACCGCTGGTGCTCCGAGATGGCATGCCGTCCGTGAACCTGTGGCACACCTTCACGGTGCGGGCCGACCGCACCGCCGCGCTGACGGCCGAGGAAGCCCTGGCAAACCCTGCCGCATTCGCCGCACCGGCCCACACGGGCGGATCGCTCGGAGTGCATGCGGGCGCCCTGTGGCTGCGCGCCACGCTGATCAACCAGGCGGGGGCGAACACGGAGTGGGTCGTGAACATCGATTACCCCGCCCTGCACCAGGTGGACCTCTATCTGGCGCAGGGCGGCCGCATCGTGCAGCAGGCCGCCATGGGCAACATGCGCCCGTTCAGCCAGCGTCCCTGGCAGTCGCGCACCCCGGCGATGGGCCTCAAGATGACCGCCGGCGTACCCTACGAACTGCTGGTGCGCGTGCGCACGGGCGGCAGCATGGTCCTGCCCGCCACCGTGGCGCAAGCCCCGCAGTTTCTCTCCGACGCGCTCGCTGAGCAGATGCTGCAAGGCCTGTTCGCCGGGCTGGCCCTTTGCCTGCTGATCTACAGCCTGGGGCAATGGATCGGAGGAGGCGAGCGGCTCTTTCTGCACTACGCGCTGCTGGTCGCGGCAAGCGCGGGCTTTTGCCTGCAGCTCTTCGGGATCGGGGCGCAGTACCTCTGGCGCGACCAGCTCTGGGTCGAGCTGCACATCGCCACCCTGTGCGGCTTCGCGGCGCTGGCGACCACGTTCCTGTTTCTCGGGCAGGCCCTGCTGGAGGGCAAGGCGCGTGGCGGTTTTTTTCGTGCCATGCAGGGCGGTGCCGCGGTCAGCGCGGTGCTGGGCGCCGCCTTTCTGGTGGACGGGATCGACACGCGCATGGCCATGGTGCTGCTCACCGCCCTGGGCCCCCTGCCCTGGCTGATGAGCGTGCCGGTGGCCTGGGCCCGCGCGCGGCGGCGCGATCCGCTGGGTGCCACGCTGCTGCTGGCAGCCGCCGCGTTCTTCATCGCGGCGGCTGCATGCGGCCTGTCGCAAGGC
>NZ_BAAJYR010000209.1:0-5985 GCF_057546605.1 Acidovorax sp. KPB24-03
CGGGCGCCGGCGGCACCATCGGCAGCGCCAAGGCGGCGCGCGCGCCGGCGGACGGCTACACCTTCCTCGTCGGCCACATGGGGTACATGGGCGCCTCGCCCTCGCTGTACAAGAAGCTGGCCTACGACCCGGTGAAGGACTTCGACGCCGTCTTCCGCTTCCCCGACACGCCCCTGGTGCTGCTGGTGGGCAAGAACTCGCCGTACAAGACGGCCGAGGACCTGATCGCCTACGGCCAGCAGAACCCGGGCAAGCTCAACTTCGGCAACGCCGGCGTGGGCTCCACCTCGCACCTGGTGGCGGCGCTGTTCGCCAGCCGCGCGAAGGTCGAGATCACCTCCGTGTCGTACAAGGGCGCGGCTCCGGCCATGACCGATCTGGTGGCCGGCCAGGTCGATGCGATGTTCGACCAGACCAACACCGCCCTGCCCCAGCTGGCCGGAGAGCGCGTGCGCGCCGTGGCGCTCACCTCCGACAAGGCCATGCCGCAGTTCCCGGGCGTGCCCCCGCTGGGCCAGAAGGTGATTCCCGGCTTCGAGACCGCCACCTGGTACGGCATCTACGCCCCCAAGGGCACGCCGCGCGAGGCCATCCAGAAGGTCTACCAGGCCTACACCAAGGCCCTGGCCGACAAGGCCTGGACCGACAGGATGGCCGCGCAGGGCATCCGCATGCTGCCGGACGATCAGTACACGCCGGACGCCTTGGCCAGACACACCGCCACGGAGGTGGAGCGCTGGCGCAAGGTGGCGGCCGAGGCCAGGATCTCACTGGACTGACCGCATGGGCGCCGCCACCCGCACCGAGCACGACGCCTTCGGGCCGGTCGAGATCCCCGCCGACCGCCTGTGGGGCGCGCAGACCCAGCGCGCGCTCGCGGTCTTCGACATCGGCGAGGAACGCTTCCCGGCCTGCCTGCTGCACACCTTCGGCCTGCAAAAGCAGGCGGCGGCCCGCGCCAACCGCCGCCTGGGCACGCTGGACGCCCCGCGCGCCGACGCCATCGAGGCCGCCGCCGAGGAGTTGCGCACCGGCCTGCTGGATGCGCACTTTCCGCTCACCATCTGGCAGACGGGCTCGGGCACGCAGACCAACATGAACGCCAACGAGGTGCTGGCCAACCGCGCCAACCAGTGCCTGGGCCAGCCGCCGGGCACGCGCAGCCCGGTGCACCCGAACGACCACGTGAACGCCTCGCAGTCGTCCAACGACACCTTTCCGACCGTGATGCACCTGGCGACGGCGCTGGAGCTGCGCGACCGACTGGTGCCCGCGCTCGCGCTGCTGCAGTCGCGCCTGCAGGAGCGGGCCACCGCCTTCGCCGGCGTGCTGAAGATCGCGCGCACCCACCTGATGGACGCCGTGCCCATGACGCTGGGCCAGGGCTTCGACGCCTTCGCCCACCAGGTGGGCCATGGCATCGACCGGCTGCACGCCACCCTGCCCCGCCTGTGCCTGCTGGCGCAGGGCGGCACCGCGGCCGGCACGGGGCTGAATGCGCCGCCCGGCTTCGACGTGGCGTTCTGCGAGGAGGCCAGCGCGCTGGCCGGCATGGCCTTCACGCCCAACCCGAGCAAATTCGAGGGCATGGGCGCGCACGATGCGCTGGTGGAGGTGTCCGGCGCGCTGAACGTGGTCGCCGCGTCGCTGGCCAAGATCGCCAACGACCTGCGGCTCCTGGGCTCGGGCCCGCGCTGCGGCCTCGGCGAGCTGCGCATCCCGGACGACGGGCTCACCTCGTCGATCATGCCGGGCAAGCGCAACCCGACCATCGCCGAGGTGGTGGCGCAGGCCGCCTGGCAGGTGATGGGCAACCACACCACGATCACGCTGGCCGGCGCATCGGGCCACTTCGAGCTGAACGTGGCCAAGCCGGTGCTCATCCACAACCTGCTGCAGTCCATCCGCGTGCTGGCCGACAGCGCCCGCGTGTTCGCCGAGCGGCTGGTGCAGGGCATCGAGGCCGACACCGACCGCCTGGCCGCCAACGTGGACAACGCCCTGCTGCTGGCCACCGCCCTGAACCCGGTGCTGGGCTACGACCGCGTGGCCCGCATCACGCGCGAGGCCATGGAACGCGGCATCACGCCGAAGGCCGCCGCCGTGGCGCTGGGGTTTCTCACGGGCGACGAATACGACCGAAGGGTGGACGCGCGGGCCATGGCCGGGCGCGGCTGACGGGCACCGAAGGCGCTCCGGGCGGCGGCGCAACCCCGCCCGGACCCCGCCGCCGCTTTCTTCATTTGTGCGTAAAAGTCACTGGTTCTGAGATTTTCAGGCGGTTTATGTCTGGAAAGATTTGCAATACAGTGGGTCGACATCGTGGTGACGGTCCCTGGCGGCCGTTGCCGGTTCGCATCCACCCTTTCCCAGACCCAAGAGACTTCCATGACCGACCGCACCACCGTTCACGGCCTGCAAGTGGCCACCTCCCTGCACCGCTTCGTCGAAGACCGGGTCCTGCCCGGCACGGGCGTGGACAGCGAGGCGTTCTGGAAGGGCTTCAGCGCGCTGGTGTCCGATCTGGCGCCGCGCAACATCGCCCTGCTGGCCGAGCGCGACCGCCTGCAGTCCGAACTCGACACCTGGCACCGCGCCAACCCGGGCCCGGTGCAGAACATGGCGGCATACCGAGCCTTCCTCGAACAGATCGGCTATCTGGTGCCGCAGCCGGCCGACGTGCAGGCCACCACCGCCAACGTGGACGACGAACTCGCCACGCAGGCCGGCCCGCAGCTGGTGGTGCCGATCCTGAACGCACGCTATGCGCTCAACGCGGCCAACGCGCGCTGGGGCTCGCTGTACGACGCGCTCTATGGCACCGACGCCATCCCCGAGACCGACGGCGCCGAGAAGGGCCAGGGCTACAACCCCGTGCGGCGCCCGCGTGATCGCGTTCGCCCGCGAGGTGCTCGACCAGGCCGCGCCGCTGGCCCAGGGCACGCACAAGAACGCCGCCGGCTACCGCGTGGAAGGCGGCCAGCTGGTCGTCGCGCTGGAAGGCGGCGGCACCACCGGCCTGCAGGAACCGGCCCAGTTCGTGGGCTACCAGGGCGAGGCGTCAGCGCCTTCGTCCGTGCTGCTGCGCCACCACGGCCTGCACCTGGACCTGCAGATCGACCGCAGCACGCCCATCGGCAAGACCGATCCCGCCGGCGTGAGCGACCTGGTGGTCGAAGCCGCGCTCTCGACCATCCTGGACCTGGAAGACTCCGTGGCCGCCGTCGATGCCGAGGACAAGGTCAACGGCTACGCCAACTGGCTGGGCATCCTGAAGGCCGACCTCACCGAGCAGGTGAGCAAGGGCGGCAAGACCTTCACGCGCGGCCTGAACCCCGACCGCCTGTACACCGCCCCGGACGGCAGCGGCGAGGTGCGCCTGCACGGCCGCTCGCTCATGTTCCTGCGCAACGTGGGCCACCTCATGACCAACCCGGCCGTGCTGTGGACCGATGCGCAGGGCACGCAGCGCGAGATTCCCGAAGGCATCCTGGACGCCGTGGTCACCACCACCATCGCGCTGCACGACCTGCAGGGCAAGGGGCAGGGCGGCATCCGCAACTCGCGCAAGGGCAGCGTCTACATCGTCAAGCCCAAGATGCACGGCCCGGCCGAGGTGGCCTTCGCCAGCGACCTGTTCGGCCGCGTGGAGCAACTGCTGGGCTTGGCCGAAAACACGGTCAAGCTGGGCATCATGGACGAGGAGCGCCGCACCAGCGTCAACCTCAAGGCCTGCATCGCCGCGGCCTCGGCGCGCGTGGCGTTCATCAACACCGGCTTCCTGGACCGCACGGGCGACGAGATGCACACCGCCATGCAGGCCGGCCCCATGGTGCGCAAGGGCGACATGAAGGCCAGCGCCTGGATCCAGTCGTACGAGAAGAACAACGTGCTCGTGGGCCTGTCGTGCGGCCTGCGCGGAAAGGCGCAGATCGGCAAGGGCATGTGGGCCATGCCCGACCTGATGGCCGAGATGCTCAAACAGAAGATCGCCCACCCCAAGGCCGGCGCCAACACCGCCTGGGTCCCGAGCCCCACGGGCGCCACGCTGCACGCGCTGCACTACCACCAGGTCAACGTGGCCGAGGTGCAGAAGGAGCTGGAAAAGACCGACGCCAACGCCGAGCGCGACAACCTGCTGACCGGCCTGCTCACGGTGCCGGTCACCGCCACGCC
Organism: Acidovorax sp. KPB24-03; assembly: GCF_057546605.1. Lineage (NCBI taxonomy): Bacteria > Pseudomonadati > Pseudomonadota > Betaproteobacteria > Burkholderiales > Comamonadaceae > Acidovorax > Acidovorax sp. KPB24-03. The sequence goes on from NZ_BAAJYR010000209.1 coordinate 4,177, forward strand.
GCAGTGGAGCGATGCCGAAAAGCAACAGGAGCTGGACAACAACGCCCAGGGCATCCTGGGCTATGTGGTGCGCTGGATCGACCAGGGCGTGGGCTGCTCCAAGGTGCCCGACATCCACAACGTGGGCCTGATGGAGGACCGCGCCACGCTGCGCATCAGCAGCCAGCACATGGCCAACTGGCTGCTGCACGGCGTGGTGACCGAAGCGCAGGTGCGCGAAACCTTCGAGCGCATGGCCGCCGTGGTGGACCAGCAGAACGCCGGCGATCCGCTGTACCAGAAGATGGCCGGGCGCTTCGCCGAATCGGCCGCCTACCAGGCCGCGTGCGACCTCGTCTTCAAGGGCGTGGAGCAGCCCAGCGGCTACACCGAGCCCCTGCTGCACGCCTGGCGGCTGAAGGTGAAGGCCGGCGCCGCCGTGCGCTGAACCGGCTCGGCACCTTCCGCCCGGCCGGCACCCCGAGTGCCGGCCACCCCCCCCGTCGACGGGGCACCCATCCGGGTGCCCCGTTGTCGTTGGGCGCCCGAAAAGCACGGCTTAACAGGAGTATCCGGGTAAATCCATATGTTCCGGCAATGCGTAAGGGTTTGTAGTTGCGCTGGATCAATGCGGAGAGAATCGCCACCCAACCAAGGGTTTTCCCTAGCCTCACCATGAACCTCCAAAACATTTCCATCGGAAAACGCCTGGGCCTGGCCTTCGGCGTGCTCATCCTCTTCATCGTCACCATGCTGGGCGTGGGCACCTGGAAATTGCAGTCGGTGGCGCAGGAGACGGCTTCGATGATGGCCCTGCCCCTGACCAAGGAGCGGCTCATCTCCGACTGGTACCGCACCATCTTCAGCAACGTGCGCCGCCACAGCGTGGTGGCCCGCAGCACCGACTCCACCCTGGCGCAGCAGTTCGCGGCGGACAACGCAGCGGCCTCCAAGATGTCGTCCGAGCAGCAGAGCCAGCTGTCCAAGCTCATCAGCAGCCCGCAGGAGCAGGCCCTGTTCGACAAGGCCGGCGAAGAGCGCAAGCGCTTCGTCGTCGCCCGCGATGCCATCTACAAGGCCAAGGCCGAGGGCCGCTCCGAAGACGCCGAGCGCATCCTGAACGCCGACTTCACCCCCGCGGGCGAGCAATACCTGCAGGCCCTGCAGGCGATGCTGGACTTCCAGCGCGCGCAGATCAACGAATCCTCCGAAGCCGTGCAGGCCAACTACCAGAGCGGCCGGCTGCAGCTGATCGCGCTGGGCGCGCTGGCCACGCTGATCGCGCTGGCGCTGGCCGTGGCGATCACGCGCAGCATCACCCACCCGCTGCACGATGCCGTGACCATGGCCAAGACCGTGGCCACCGGCGACCTCACCGTGTCCTCGGACAGCACCGCGCAGGACGAGACCGGCCAGCTGCTGCGCACGCTGAACGCCATGGGCGAGCAGCTGCGCACCGCCGTGGGCCAGGTGCGCCACGGGGCCGAGGGCATCGCCGTGGCCTCCAGCGAGATCGCGCGCGGCAACCTGGACCTGTCCAGCCGCACCGAAGAGCAGGCCAGCGCGCTGCAGCAAACGGCCGCGTCGATGGAGCAGATGACCGCCACCGTGCGCCAGAACGCCGACAGCGCGCGGCAGGCCAACCAGCTCGCCGAACACGCCAGCACCGTGGCCGTGCAGGGCGGCGCCGTGGTCACGCGCGTGGTGGAGACCATGCAGGGCATCCACGCCGCCTCGCGCAAGATCGGCGACATCATCGGCGTGATCGACGGCATCGCCTTCCAGACCAACATCCTGGCGCTGAACGCTGCGGTGGAAGCCGCCCGCGCC
>NZ_BAAJYR010000210.1:0-5936 GCF_057546605.1 Acidovorax sp. KPB24-03
CCGCTTCGGCCGGGGCGACGGTCAGGACACCATTGCGTTCAAGAGCGGTGTTCGCGATGGCCAACCCGGCGTGCTGCAGTTCAAGGACGGCGTGACAGCGTCGGACCTGGGGCTGCGCCAGGTCCACGACACCGTGCGCGGCGGCTATTCGCTGGAGGTGTCGATCAACGGCACGGCCGACAAGGTGACCATCCAGGGGTTCTTCTATGGCGACGATCCCGGCGCGCCCTACAGTTCGGTGCAGCGGTTCCAGTTCGCCGATGGCACGACGTGGGATCTTTCAGCGATTGAAACCCAACTGTCAGCCTCCGCGGCGACGCCAGCGAACAAGGATGCCATTGCCTCCGACTCGATGGAGTTGAACAGCGAAAAGCCGTATGTGTTCGACGATGGCGTTTCCATGGCCGGCGTCAACAAGCCCTACGCGTTCACTGGCTTGGACGATGCGGACTTCGTGACCTTGAAGCCGCAGGAGAAAGAGCCATTGATCGACGCAGTGGCGCCGACCGACTGGAGCATCGCACCCTTGGATTCTTTCGCAGCGATTCAGTGGAAACCGTTGTTCCAAACGGTGCAGATGGATGGTGCATCCGCATCAATGGACCGCCAGGCCCAACTGCTGACGGACGCAATGGCGCAGTTCGCTCCACCTGCCGCCATCGACGCCAGGGGCGTGGCGGCGGCGCAGGATGGGCCATGGAAGGTCGTTGCCGCGCATTGGCAGTGAACGGACTTGCGATGAGCAGAAAAGCCTGGGGCTGGCCGGCCCCGGGCTTTTTTTTTCGAGGGATGGCACCGGAGGGTTTAGCTCCGGCATCCGATCCGCCTGCGGCGTGGGCAACCACGGCGTCAGCGGCCCCGTACAGAGCAACGGGCTCACTTCAAATGCTATTAAAAATATAGCAATAAAGGCAATTAAAACGGCGGCATGAGTGGGATTCCTTGGCTTTCTTACGACTCGGGTCACCGTCATGTGACCAGGGGGAACCGCGGCTTGATACCGCCATGCCTCCATGGCGAGGACCACTTGAAACTTGGAAAAAACTTGCTTCGCCGATGGAGTGGGCCAAGAGGGGGCGTCTCTCGGTCGCAAGCGTGACAGGCTGGCGCTCAATGCCCCACATACCGCCCCGGCCGGTGGCTGATCCATAAGAACCCGCTCATCACCACCACCGCCAGCACCGAATACGCCACCCGCTCGATCGGCACGATCACCAGCGCCAGCAGCACCACGGTGCAATCGATCGCCATCTGCACCTTGCCCGCGCGCACCCCGTAGCGCTGCTGCAGATACAGCGAGACGATGGTGGCGCCGCCCAGGCTGGATTTGTGGCGCGCGAGGAACAGACAGCCCGTGCCCAGCAGCAGCCCGCCCAGCACGGCGGCGAACAGCGGGTTCAGGTAGTCCACGTGCATGACGTGGGGAAACAGCTCCGTCAGCACCGACAGCAGCGCCACCGACAGGAACGTCTTGACGGTGAACTCCCGCCCCATGCGCGTCCAGGCGAACCAGTAGAACGGCAGGTTGATGGCAAAGAACAGCTTGCCGAACGAGATGTCGGTCACGTAGTGCAGCAAGAAGGCAATGCCCGCCGTGCTGCCGATGAGCAGCCCCGCCTGGCCGAACAGCATGAGCGCCATGGCCACGAACAGCGTGCCGGCGAAGAGCGCCTGCACGTCTTCGTAATGCCCGTGGCGCAGCGACCCCATGGGGTACAGCGGCGCGGAAGGCGGCGGCGCGGCCTCGGCCGGGGGCGCAGGGGGTGGCAAGGGGGCTTCGGGCATGGCGGGGCGGATGGTTGTCACAGGCTACTCCAACACCGGCAGGCCATGCAAACAACGCGCCAGCCCGCGCTGGCGGTGGTGCCGGCGCCGGGCTATCGCCCCTCGCGGATCTCCAGCGCGCTGCCGCTGCGCAGCACCCGGCCCTGGCCGTCGAAGTACACGGTGAAGATCATGGGCTGGTTGCCGCCGTCGTTCCAGCGCCAGTCCCAGGCGGTTTCGCCCTTGCGCTCGTAGGTCATGGCCTTCATGGGCTTGCCCAGGCGCCGGCGCACGTCGTCCATGGCCATGCCGGGCACGATCTGCTCGAAGTTGTGCGGCGCCAGCACCTGGCGCAGCGCGCTCATGCGGCCGTCGGGGCCGATGGTGATCATGTAGTTCTGGTGGCCGGCGGCTGGCGGTTGTATTCGAAGGTGCGGGCACCGCCCGGCTCGTCCCACACGCGCTCGGGCTCGCCGAAGCGCGAGCGCACGTCGGCCTCGGTGGAGCTGCCCTCCTCCAGTTCGCTGATGCGTTGCGGATCGCAGCCGGCAAGCAGGGCCGCCAGGACGCCGAGCGTGCAGGCCAGGCCGGTGGCGCGCAGCGCCCGGGCCGCCGGGGCGCTCCATCGGGGGGTGTTCATCGGGGGTCCTTTCCGGGGCAGTGTCGGGGTCCGCACTGTAGCGCGCCGAGGCGGCGGCGCCCCGACCAAGGGCGGCGCCCGCTAAAATCGCCGCCTCCCTATAGTGACTGCACCACCGCCATGTCCTTCTTCCGCCGCCCCGACTACCAGTCCGACACCACCCAGTTCATCAACCAGCTCAAAACCGAGAAGCCCGAACTGGACGCGCAGCAGCAGGCCGGCCGTGCGCTGCTGTGGGACAAGCGCGTGGACCGCAGCCTCTGGGGCGAGTACGACGAAGCCAGCGTGCCGCAAAAGCCCTACGTCTACCAGACCCAGGGCTGAATCTCAGGCATCAAAATGCCATCCAGCGCAATAGCAACTAACGCTGGTAGCTATATTTTTAATAGCAAACAATGAGCACCGCCGCGGACAGGGCCTCCGCCCCCGCCCTGCTCGCTGGGGGTGCCGAGGGCGCCTCCCCCCAGGTCGTGGATGCGGTGGCGCTGGCGCGCCTGTATGGCGAGCCACTGTTCGCGCTGCCGACCGACCTGTACATCCCGCCCGATGCGCTGGAGGTGTTCCTTGAAGCGTTCGAGGGGCCGCTCGATCTGCTGCTGTATCTCATCCGCAAGCAGAACTTCAACATCCTCGACATCCCCATGGTGGGCGTTACGCGCCAGTACCTGGTGTACGTGGACGAGATCCGCAGCCGCAACCTGGAACTGGCGGCCGAGTACCTGCTGATGGCGGCCATGCTCATCGAGATCAAGTCGCGCATGCTGCTGCCGCCCAAGAAGCAGGAAGGCAGCGCCGAGCCCGAGGACCCGCGCGCCGAACTCGTGCGCCGCCTGCTCGAATACGAGCAGATCAAGCTGGCCGCGGCCGGCCTCTCGCGCATGCCGCAGTACGGGCGCGATTTCCTGCGGGCGCAGGTGCACATCGAGCAGAGCCTGCAGCCGCGCTTTCCCGACGTGCACGTGGCCGACCTGCAGGAGGCCTGGCGCGACATCCTGCGGCGCGCCAAGCTGGTGCAGCACCACCGCATCACGCGCGAGGAGCTGAGCGTGCGCGAATACATGAGCGCCGTGCTCAAGACGCTGCAGGGCCGGCGCTTCGTGGAGTTCGAGGAACTGTTCGAGCCCGAAAAAGGCAGCACCGTGCTGGTGGTGACCTTCATCGCGCTGCTGGAACTGGCCAAGGAAACCCTGATCGAGATCACCCAGGCCGAGGCGTTCGCGCCCATCTACGTGCGGCTGGCCTACACGCCGGTCTGAGCCGACGCCCTTCACCGCCACGGCCGGGCGCCCCGGCCCGAACGCCCCACACGTCCATACGCCCACACGCACCACCATGCCATCCCACGATTTCGACGTTCTCATCATCGGCAGCGGGCTGGCCGGGCTGTCGGCCGCGCTGCACCTGGCACCCACGCACCGCGTGGCGGTCATCACCAAGCGCGCGCTGCAGGACGGGGCCAGCGCCTGGGCGCAAGGCGGCATCGCCGCCGTGCTGGCCGAGGGCGACACCTACGAGGCCCACGTGCAGGACACCCTGGTGGCCGGGGCGGGGCTGTGCGACCTGGCCGCCACGCGCTTCGTGGTGGAGAACGCGCCCGAGGCCATCCACTGGCTGCAGGGCCTGGGCGTGCCGTTCTCGCAGGAGGACGGAGCCCTGCACCTCACGCGCGAGGGCGGCCACGGCGCTCGCCGCATCGTGCACGCCACCGATGCCACCGGCGCCGCCGTGCAGCGCACCCTGATCGACACCGTGCGCGCCACGCCCGGCATCACGCTGTTCGAGCAGCACACGCTGGTCGACCTCATCACCCCGCACAAGCTGCGCCGCGGCGGGCCGCAGCGCTGCCTGGGGCTGTATGCGCTGGATGAAGGCACCGACGAGGTCGTGACCTTCCGCGCGCCGCAGACCATCCTGGCCACGGGCGGCGCGGGCAAGGTGTACCTGTACACCACCAACCCCGACACGGTCACGGGCGACGGCATCGCCGCGGCCTGGCGCGCGGGCTGCCGCGTGTCCAACCTGGAGTTCATCCAGTTCCACCCCACCTGCCTGTACCACCCGCACGCCAAGTCGTTCCTCATCACCGAGGCGGTGCGCGGCGAGGGCGGGCGGCTCTTGCTGCCCGCATCGGCCGGCGGCACGCGCTTCATGCCGCAGCACGACCCGCGCGCCGAACTGGCCCCGCGCGACGTGGTGGCCCGCGCCATCGACTACGAGATGAAGCGCCACGGCCTGGACTGCGTGCACCTGGACATTTCGCACCAGAGCCCGGCGTTCATCCAGGAGCACTTTCCCAACATCCTCGCGCGCTGCGCCGAGCTGGGGCTGGACATCACGAAGGAGCCCATCCCCGTGGTGCCCGCCGCGCACTACACCTGCGGCGGCGTGCTCACCGACCTGGCCGGCCGCACCGACCTGCCCGGCCTGTTCGCCATCGGCGAGACCGCCTGCACCGGCCTGCACGGCGCCAACCGGCTGGCCAGCAACTCGCTGGTGGAGTGCATGGTCTTCGCGCGCGCGGCCGCCCAGGCGATCGCCGCCGCCAGCGCGGAAGCCGTGCCGGACGTGCCACCGTGGGACGACAGCCGCGTGACCGATGCCGACGAGTGCGTGGTCATCTCCCACAACTGGGACGAGCTGCGCCGCTTCATGTGGGACTACGTGGGCATCGTGCGCACCAACAAGCGCCTGGAGCGCGCGGCGCACCGCATCACGCTGCTGCAGGCCGAGATCGAGGAGTTCTACGCGCACTTCCACGTCACGCGCGACCTGCTGGAGCTGCGCAACCTGGTGCAGGTGGCCGAACTCATCGTGCGCTCGGCCCAGATGCGCCGCGAGAGCCGGGGCCTGCACTACAGCCGCGACTACCCCGAGCGGGCCGCCCCGGCCGCGCCCACCATCCTGGTCCCGCCGGTCCGCTGACCGCCCCACCGCCTCATCGCCTCACCGCAAGCTCTAACCGTTTTCTTCGCCCCTCCCGCCATGCAACGCACCCTGCTGAAATCCAAGATCCACCGCGCCACCGCCACGCACTGCGAGCTGCACTACGAAGGCTCCTGCGCGATCGACGAAGACCTGCTCGACGCCGCGAACATCGTGGAGAACGAACAGGTGCACATCTGGAACATCGACAACGGCGAGCGCTTCGTCACCTATGCCATCAAGGGCCAGCGCGGCAGCGGCATGGTGTCGGTCAACGGCTCGGCGGCGCGCCGCGCTGCCGTGGGCGACCTGCTCATCATTGCCGCCTTCGCCCAGGTCGAGGAGGCCGAGGTGGCCGCGCACCGGCCGCAGCTGGTGTTCGTGGACGCCGCCAACCGCCAGGTGGAACTGCGCCACCACGTGCCCACGCAGGCCCTGTGAAAGGCCACCCACGATGAACCAGGACACCCTCGTCGCCCGCAGCCTGGCCAGCGTCTGGCACCCGTGCACGCAGATGAAGCGCCACGAGGCCGACCCGCCCGTGGCCATCGCCAGCGCCCGCGGCCCGTGGCTGCACGGCACCGATGGCCGGCGCTACCTGGACGGCATC